>CAMJXI010000007.1 GCA_946409675.1 uncultured Lactobacillus sp.
TCTCGTCTAAATCAACGATGGTGAGGTCGGCTGGCTTACCGAGCAAAATTTTGCCAGCATTTAGCTTGAATTCTTTGGCAGGATTCACGCTCATCCAATCGATTAATTGGTTCAGGGTGAACATTCCGGTGCGGACGAGTTTCGTGTAAATCAAGGCAAATGAGGTTTCCACGCCGACAATTCCGAAGGCAGCTGTCAAAAACGAGCCGGATTTTTCTTCTTTAGTATGGGGAGCGTGATCGGTCGCAATCAGGTCGATTGTGCCATCAGCTAGGCCTTCGATTAAGGCTAACTGGTCGTTGCGGCTTCTCAAAGGTGGGTTCATTTTAAACATTGGATCATCTGCAACAATGTTTGCATCGCTCAAAAGCAAATGGTGTGGCGAAGCCTCTGCAGTAACGTGGACTCCGTCTTTTTTGGCCTGACGAATCAATTCTACGGATTGGGCAGTAGAGATATGGCAAGCGTGGTAGTGGACACCGGTGCTTGCAGCAAGCTGCAGGTCACGAGCAAGTTGTGAAGACTCTGATTCGTTGCTGATACCCGGGAGGTTCAGCTTCTCAGCAGTTGGGCCGGCATTAATGACGCCGTCCCCTTTTAAGCTAGCATCTTCGATGTGGGCCGCGATAAGAGAATCAGCGGCTTTGGCACGTTGCATCGCAGTCAACATTGTCTTGGCATTTTGGACACCGAAACCGTCATTTGAAAAGCCAATCGCACCTGCATTCACAAATTTTTGGTAATCGGTCACTTGATCAGAGGTCAATTTCTCAGAAATAGCCGAAAATTGTTTCACGTGAATCATTGCATCTGCAGCGTTTTTAGCGACAACTTTTTCGAAATCTGCAATGTTATCAGGTACTGGGTTGAGGTTAGGCATTGCACAAACGGTTGTGAAACCACCATGAGCGGAAGCCATTGCGCCCGTTTTAATAGTTTCTTTTGCTTCAAAACCAGGTTCCCTGAAATGCACGTGGACATCGATTAGTCCGGGCATTACGGTCTTATTTTTGGCATCATAGGTTGGAACATCAGGAGCATTTATTTCCCGGGCAAACTCAGCAAATTTCCCGTCTTTAATCAAAATATCTCCGCGGAAATAATTTTGACCAACAACATTAGCATTCTTAATTAGTAAATTCACGATTATTTGTCCTCACAGTTCAAAGTCCATTCGAGCATGGCCATGCGCATAAACATTCCGTTTTTCATTTGGGGGAAGATCCGCGATTTCTCGCATTCTACGAGGTCGCTGGAAAGTTCGACATCCCTGTTGACAGGTGCTGGATGCATGATGATTGCTTCATCCTTCATCAATCCAGCGAGTTCGTCGGTCAGGCCGTAAGTTTGGTGGTATTCTTCTTTAGAAAATTCACTTTTTTCATCAGAGTGGAGGCGTTCGAGTTGGACGCGCAAGAGCATCAAAACGTCGACTTCTTTAACAAGTTCCTTCAATTCCACATAAGGGCCGTAGCTCTCGAAATCCTTGGTATACCATTCTTTTGGACCGGAGAAGAAAATTTGCGAACCTAGTCTTTTCAAAATTTCCATATCGCTGCGAGCAACACGAGAATGTTCTAGGTCACCGACAATTCCGACTTTTAAGCCGGAAAATTTACCAAATTCTTCGTGAATTGTCATTAAATCGAGCATCATTTGGGAAGGATGTTGGCCTGCTCCGTCGCCAGCGTTAACGATTGAGATGGCTTGGTTTTCGGGAGTATTTAATTCTTCGTAGTAGGCATCTTCTGAATGTCTGATGACAACGAGGTCAACGCCGATTGCAGAAAGTGTCTTAACCGTATCTTCAAGGGTCTCACCTTTTGAAACAGAACTTGTTTCTGGGTTAAAAGGAATAACGGTCATGCCCAATTTGCGTTCGGCCATTTCAAAGCTGGTATGTGTCCGGGTGCTATTTTCAAAGAATAAGTTTGCTGCGTATTTTGGCAATTCAATGTGTGGTTCTGCGCCATGTTTAAATGCTTCCGCGCGTTCAATTAATTCCAGTGAGAATTCTTCATTAACCTGATCTGCTGATAAAAAGTGTCTGATTGCCATGATTTTCTCCCTATTCTGCCAAAAGTCTAATATTTTTCGATACTTACGCCGTCATCTGCATCAACTTCGGAGAGATGAACGTGAATCTCTTCAGCAAGTGAGGTTGGGATGTTCTTACCAACAAAATCGGGTCTGATTGGTAGTTCGCGGTGACCACGGTCGACTAAGACTGCCAAGCTAATCTTTTGGGGGCGGCCAATGTCCATCAAGGCGTCGAGGGCTGCACGAATGGTTCTGCCGGTAAACAAGACATCGTCAACTAGGATGATGTGTTTGTCGGTGATGTTGACGGGAATGTCACTACCAGAAACGTCGGGTAATTGGTGGTTGTCAGGCTTGTGGATGTCGTCGCGGTACAACTTGATATCAAGTTCACCAACGGGTAACTTCACACCTTCAAGTTGTTCCAGGCGTTTAGCAATTCTTTGCGCTAAATATATTCCCCGGGTTTTAATTCCGATAAACTCGATGTCTTCGAGGTTCTTGTTTTGTTCGATAATTTCGTAGGTAATCCGCGTAATCGTTCGTTGGATGGTCATTGCATCAATAATTTGGTTTTCCATGTTTGCTCCCTTTTGCTCCTTTTTTCCAAAAAAAATGCCTTTTATCCAGATTTGGACAAAAGGCAACTAGTTTACAAGTTAGTTTTGTGGTTAAGATTCACCGCGGTGAAAGTAGTTCCTTCTAGTCTCTCTGGACTTAGTTAAAGGCTATTCAATTGATAAAAGAATACCGAAAAAGATGGTGGTTGTCAATTGAAACATCTAGTTAATTCGAAAATTCACGCTACTGCTTATCTTTTTTCAAGACATCTTGAACCGTTACATAGATGATTACCGCTATTAAAATGAGCCAGGTTATCATCATAATGATTCGAAATATTTTTGAGTTGTTAAATAGAGCCAAAAACGTTGTCATCAAGGCAAGATAAACGATGATGTTAATAATTTTTCTTTGCATTTGCGTTCCCCTAGTTTATTATCGACTTGCTAAAACTTCATCTTGAAAATATTTTATTAAATCTGTCCTCAAATCAGTCAGCGGACTACCTTTCAAAGTAATCGCGTAATTCTTGGGCAGCATCTTGGTTCCTGGCGGTGAAAGATTGACCAATTCGCCTGCGGCAAAATAAGGTCTGGCCAACGGCTCTGGCAAAATAGTTAGCCCAAGACCTGCGATAGCAGACTTGATCAAAACTTCGGTGTTACTACTCGTCAACATCGGCTCTACTTCCAGTCCCAATTGATGCATAAGATTATCAAAGTAGTCCCGCAACGTACTACCAGGTTCCCTTAATAACAGCGGTAATTCACTAATTGTTTCCCGGGAAATATTATCATGTTTAAAATACTTTGGTGAACCGACAAAGAACAGCTCATACTCCGACAAAAAAGTTGATTCAAAAGATTGGCGCGGTTCAAAGCCTTCAATGAAGGCAATCTCAATATCCCCATCAATCAGCCTGCCCTTGATCTGGTTCACGTTCTCAGCAAAAATTTTCAATGGTGTTTTGGGGTATTGCTTCTTAAATTTTTGAATTACTTGGGGCAATAATTGGTTGCCAATGGTCAAACTTGTTCCTATTCGGAGAGGCACATCTTCCATCGTACCGCGGCCGAAATCCTGCACTTCATAGTAATCACGTAATAGCTGCGTGGCTCTAATTCGGAAGGCCTTCCCCGCTCCATTCAAATACAAGCGATTATCAATCCGGTCAAAAAGTTAAATTCCTAGATCACTTTCTAACTCGCGAATCGTCTTTGAGACGGCAGGTTGTGACATAAACAATTGCTTGGCCGCTAAGGTGATTGATTCAGTTTCTGCAACCTTGCTAAAGACTTCTAATTGGCGGATATTCATAACTGCACCCAAATATTTCTTTCTCAAATCAGTAATTAACTTTTTGGTTAAGTCAATTGACAACAAATGATACTTTTAGTAATGGTATTTATCTCGTATTATAAAGGATAGAGGTAATAAAATGAACAAAAATTGGTTACTATTTAAAGTATATTTTTTAGCAGGAGCCTTCACCTTTTCCGGTGGGTTAGCCATGCTACCAGTCATCGAGCGCGATTTAGTCGACAAGTACAAACTGATTTCTAAGGAAGATTTGTACGAATACTCAACCCTTTCAAATACATTTCCCGGAGTCATTGCCGTTAATAGTGCGTGCTTCGTCGGTAAAAAAGTTAATGGCGTTTCTGGAATGCTGATTGCGGCCTTTGGAGCCATTTTCCCGGCTTTTGCGTTGATGCTCTTAGCTACTGTGCTTTACCAACTAATTCCGCAGGAAGGCGTCTTTTTGGCCGTTCTCAAAACAGTTCGAGCTGCCTCTGCTGCTTTCTTGTTGAGCGCTGCCTTCAGCCTTGCCAAATATAATTTACGCGATCTCCCAAGCTTACTCATCGCTGGAGCTTGTTTAATCTTTACTATTTTCAATCTCGTAGATGCTCCAAAGTTAATTATTGCCGCGGGAATAATCGGTGTATGGTTGACCTACTCTGCCAAAAACAAAAATAACCAGAAGGGAGCAACCAAATGATCAAGTTAATCTTAGCTTTTCTTAAAATCGGCTTCCTCGGTTTTGGTGGTGGCTATGCCATGCTCTCCTTAATCTTTCAAGAATCAAAGACTTTTGGCCTCACAGCCATGCAGTTTGCTGACCTCACAGCACTTGACGGAATAATACCAGGTCCTATCGCCATCAACTCAGCAACTTACGTGGGTCAACTTTACGCTGGTCTGCCGGGCGCAATCGTTGCTACCCTTGTCGTCTGCGTTCCGTCTTTACTTTTCATTCCCCTCTACATGCATTTTGAAGAAAAAATCAAAAATAATCAGCTCTTTAGTGGGATTCTACGAGGAATTAAGCCCGCTTCTGTTGGTCTCATACTAGCTATCGGTTTAACACTTCTTTTGAGCACTGTTTTAGGTATGCCCGATATTTTACATTGGGCTAGTTTCCACGTCGATTATGTCAATCTCTTCGTCCTTGGTCTCGTCTTATTCTTGGACTATAAATACCACGTTAATCCGGTTATCTTAATTTTGTTGGCCGGTGTAATCGGTGGCGTCGCATTTTATCTCTGATTTTTGGGCAAAATAAAAACTCATACCCTGAGAATAATCTCAGTAGTATGAGTTTAGGAAACGTTATTAATCTTCTGCTACGAAAGGTAACAATGCCATAATACGTGCACGCTTGATTGCAACGGTCAACTTACGTTGATTCTTTGCAGATGTGCCAGTAACACGACGTGGTAAGATCTTACCTCTTTCAGAGATAAAACGTTTCAACAAATCTGTATCTTTGTAGTCAATGTATTCGATGTGGTTAGCAGCGATAAAATCAACTTTGCGACGGCGACGGCCGCCACCTCTTCTTTGTTGAGCCATGACTTTCACATTCCTTTCTTAATTAAAATGGTAAATCATCATCAGAAATATCAATTGAACTACCTGAGTCTGCGAACGGATCAGCCATTGGTTGATTATTCGTAGGTTTTGGAGTTGATTGATTAGAATTATTAGTTCCATTATTGCTAAATGATTGATTTGGAGTAGAGTTGTAATTTCCGCTGTTATTAGTACGAGACTCAGATTGAGATTTCGATTCCAATAATGAGAAGTTATCAACGACTACTTCTGTAACATAAACTTTTTGGCCTTCGTTATTATCATAAGAACGTGTTTGAATACGTCCTTCGACACCAACCAATGAGCCTTTGTGCGTAAAGTTAGCAAAATTTTCTGCTGCTTTACGCCAGATTACACAGTTAATGAAATCCGCTTCACGTTCACCTTGGTTATTAGTAAATGTTCTATTTACTGCCACCGTGAATGTTGCCACTGCAATTCCACTACCAGTACTCCGTAAATCAGGATCACGTGTAAGACGACCAACAAGTACAACTCGATTAATCATTCTTAATTCCTCCTTGATTTACAAAATTATGCTTCTAATTTGACGATCATTGAACGTAAAACTTGAATGTCGATTTTTGAAAGACGATCAAATTCGTTCACGGCATCAGCGTTTTCAGCATTAACAACCACAATGTGGTACATACCTTCGCGGTATTTGTTAATGTCGTAAGCTAAACGCTTTTTGCCCCAGTCTTTAGATTCAACTAATTCAGCACCATCTGCAGTTAAGATACCATCGTAACGTTCGACAAGAGCTTTCTTTGTTTCTTCATCAAGATCTGGCTTGATGATGTATGTAATTTCATACTTAGTTGTTGCCATGACTAGACACCTCCTTTTGGACTATTGGCTCTCGAATAAGAGCAAGGAGTAATTTCGCTGGACGGAACACCCGCCCAATTACTCACAGTTCATTATTCTAGCATACCTAAAAAAAAAATTCCATTACTTTTTACACGTGATCCGAGTGACCCTGGCCACTCACTATATAAATACGAAAAAGATTTGGAAAATTTTTTGGTTTCCAAATCTTTTTTTATTTGTGACATATTTTATTGAAATTTCACTAAGCTAGCTTAATAAATTTAGCCTATTCTTCTGAATCAGAATCGTCTTCATCAGCTAATAAGTCAATCTCTTCAGCAGTTTCAGTATTCTTTTCTTCGACGGTGTCATCGCCAGCTGGAAGTAAGTCGATTTCTTCAGTCTCTTCCTCGTCTGCTTCTGGTACCTTAGTGATTCCGGCAACCTTAGTGCCATCATCAACCTTGATCAAGCGCACCCCAAGGGTTGCACGGCCAGTTTGTGAGACGTTCTCGATCTTGAAGCGAATCAAGACACCAGCGTCGGTGATAATCATCATATCTTCAGAACCATCAACGACAGTCATTCCTGCTAATGGACCGTTCTTCTCAGTGATATTAGCGGTCTTAATCCCTTTACCACCACGACCCTTAACTGTATATTCCGAACTCCTAGTCCGTTTACCATAGCCATTTTCAGAAATAACGAGGACTTCTGATTCAGGTAATAAAGCATCAGATCCAATAACGTAGTCTTCATCACGCAGACGAATACCACGAACACCAGAAGCGGTTCTACCCATTGCACGAACGTTCTTCTCATCAAAAGTAACTGCGTAACCACGATGAGTACCGATAATGATGATTTGATCACCATCGGTCGGAATTACGTTACTCAATTCATCCTCGTCCTTCAGGGTTAAGGCACGTAAGCCACTCTTACGGATATTGGTGAATTCAGCAACCTCGGTCCGTTTAACAGTCCCAAGTTTCGTCACAAAGAAGAGATACTTATCTTTATGATCATCAGAAACGTTAATTACTGTTTGAACTGTTTCGCCCTTTTCAACGTTTAATAAGTTGATGATTGGAATCCCTTTGGCTGAACGGCCAAATTCTGGGATTTCATAGGCTTTTTTGCTGTAGACCTTACCAGTATTGGTAAAGAACAAGATGTAGTCATGCGTAGAACTAAAGATTAAGTGCTCGATGAAGTCTTCATCGTGGACACCCATTCCTTGGATACCACGGCCACCACGGTTTTGCACCTTAAATTCGTCAACCGGCAAACGTTTGATGTAGCCGTTATGAGTTAAGGTCAAAAGAACATCTTGGCGTTCGATTAAGTCTTCATCTTCGATACTCAAGACTTCACCAACACGCAATTCAGTCCGACGAGGATCGCCAAATTTATTTTGAATTTCGAGCAATTCATCATAAATGATCTTATCGACACGTTCTGAATGAGCCAAAATATCCTTGAAATCAGTGATTTGTTCAACCAAACCATTGTACTCATTCTCGATCTTGTCCCGCTCGAGTCCGGTCAAACGAACCAAACGCATATCAAGAATCGCTTGTGCTTGCTTATCAGAAAGCTTGTAACCATCCATCAACTGCGCTTTAGCAATTTCTGGGGTCTTAGAACTTCTGATGATGTGAATAATCGCATCGATGTGATCAAGCGCAATTCTTAAACCTTCAAGAATGTGGGCACGAGCCTCAGCCTTAGCTAATTCGAATTGGGTCCGTCTTGTAATAACCTTTTCTTGGTGAGCCAAGTAGTATTGTAAAATTTCTTTCAAGCCCAAGACTTTTGGTGCACCGTCAACGATGGCAACCATGTTGAAACCAAAGTTAGTTTGTAATTGTGTTTGCTTAAACAAGTTATTCAAAACAACGCTTGCGCTGGCATCACGACGAATATCGATGGTAATTCTCATCCCATCACGGTCTGATTCATCGTTCAAGTCGGTGATTCCGTCAAGGCGTTTATCACGTGCTAATTCAGCAATCTTTTCAACTAAGCGTGCCTTGTTAACCATGTATGGTAACTCGGTCACGATAATGCGTTCACGACCACTCTTATCTGTCTCAACTTCTGTTTTGGCACGAAGAGTGATTGTTCCCTTACCGGATTCATAGGCGTTACGGATACCCGTTTTGCCCATAACGATACCCCCAGTTGGGAAATCAGGACCAGGTAAGGCTTCCATCAAATCTGGGAGTTGTGCTTCTGGGTTGTCCATCAAAATATGGAGCGCACTAATTACTTCCGCTAAGTTATGTGGTGGAATATTGGTGGTCATCCCGACCGCAATCCCTGTTGCACCGTTAACTAAGAGGTTTGGAAAACGTGCTGGTAAGACAACTGGTTCCTTTTCAGAGCCATCGTAGTTGTCCATGTAATCAATTGTGTTTTTGTTAATGTCGCGTAACATTTCCACGGCAATTTTGCTCATCCGAGCTTCGGTATAACGCATAGCGGCAGCGCCATCACCATCGACGGAACCAAAGTTACCATGTCCATCAACAAGCATGTAACGGTAACTAAATGGTTGGGCCATTCGGACTGTGGCTTCATAAATAGCTGAGTCACCATGTGGATGATACTTACCCATTACATCACCAACAATACGTGCTGATTTCTTGTATGGTTTATCAGGTGTAACGCCTAATTCGTTCATTCCGTACAAAATACGGCGTTGAACGGGTTTTAAGCCATCCCGAACGTCTGGCAAGGCACGGGAAACAATAACACTCATGGCGTAGTCTAAGAAAGATGTACGCATTGTATCGGATAAATTAACGTTTTTTATCCGTGAATCATTTGTATTATCCATTATTTCCCCCATTACATATCAATATTTTGAACATACTTGGCATTCTCTTCGATAAATTCCCGACGAGGTTCAACTTGATCACCCATCAACATTGTGAAGACATTATCTGCCTCGATTGCGTCAAGTGGGTCAACTCTATCCAAACGACGATTGTCAGGATTCATAGTTGTATCCCAAAGTTGTTCGGCATCCATTTCACCAAGACCTTTATACCGTTGGATAACGGGTTTAGGACTTGGTTGTAGAGTTCCGAGGAATGATTCGAGCTCTTCATCAGAATCGATGTAGCGAATCATCTTACCTTGGCGAACTTGATACAAAGGTGGCTTAGCGATATAAACGTAGCCTGCTTCGATCATTGGACGCATGTAACGGTAGAACAAGGTCAAAAGCAAGGTTCTGATATGCGCACCATCGACATCGGCATCGGTCATGATGATTAATTTGTGGTAACGAACTTTCGAAACATCGAAATCTGAACCAAAACCTGTTCCAAGTGCTGTGAACAGAGTTCTGATTTCTTCGTTGGCCAAAATCTTATCCATGCTGGCTTTTTCCACGTTCAAAATCTTTCCTCGAATAGGCAAAATAGCTTGCGTTAAACGGGAACGACCTTGTTTAGCAGAACCACCGGCAGAGTCCCCTTCGACGATGAAGAGTTCTGAGATTTCTGGATCTTTACTTGAGTTATCAGCCAACTTACCAGGTAAGTTACTAATTTCCAAACCGGATTTTTTACGAGTAACTTCACGCGCACGTTTAGCAGCGGCACGAACTCGAGCAGCCAATTGGCCTTTTTCAACAATTTGACGCGCAACAGTTGGATTTTCCATCAAGAACTTCATGAAAGTATCTGAGAAAGTCCGGTCAGTTGCAAGACGAGCGTCGGTATTACCCAACTTCGTCTTAGTTTGTCCTTCGAATTGTGGGTCTGGATGCTTGATTGAGACAACAGCGGTCAAGCCTTCGCGGATATCTTCACCGGAAAGGTTGTCATCGTTGTCTTTTAAAACGCCAGACTTCTTAGCGTAGTCATTCACGACACGAGTCAATGCGGCCTTAAAGCCGGCTTCATGTGTCCCACCTTCGTAGGTATGAATGTTGTTGGCAAAAGTCATTAATTCGGTATGGTAATCGGTCGTATATTGCAAGGCAACTTCGACGTTAATACCTTGGTGTGAACCTTCAACGTAGATAGGTTCTGGGAAAAGTGAGTCTTTGTTTTTGTTCAAAAATTCAACGTAACTCTTGATCCCACCTTCGTAATGATATTCATCAGTCTCGGCAGTTTCTTTACGTTTATCAGTGAAAGTAAGTTTTAAACCTTTATTCAAGAAGGCTAATTCGCGAATTCTGGTCTTCAAAATTTTGTCATCAAAGACGATTGTTTCGGTAAAGATATCTGGATCTGGAACGAAGTGTACTAATGTACCATGTTCGTTCTTGTCGATATCGCCCAAAATAGTCATCTCTTGGTGTACGCGACCGTGTTCGAAGTCGATATAGTATTTTTTGCCGTCTTTAAAGACAGTAACTGAAAGTGTGGTTGAAAGTGCGTTAACTACTGAGGCACCAACACCATGCAGACCACCGGAAACTTTATATCCGCCACCGCCGAATTTACCACCGGCGTGCAAAATTGTATAAACAGTTTCAAGCGCTGGACGACCAGTCTTCTTTTGGATATCAACTGGGATACCACGGCCATCATCACGGACGGTCACACTGTTATCAGCTTCAATTTCGACATTGATTTCGCTCGCAAATCCAGCTAAGGCTTCATCAATCCCGTTATCAATAATTTCCCAAACTAAATGGTGGAGACCTTGGGCACTAGTTGAGCCAATGTACATGCCGGGTCTTTTACGAACCGCTTCAAGTCCTTCAAGAACTTGAATTTGACTGGCATCATACTTGTCAGCCTCTTCTTCGAATGACTCAATGTCATCAAAGTTTGTGTTTTTCATATCATCAGACATTTATTTCTCCTCAATAAATGGCAAAATCGCACCATTTTCAATCTGTATAATCTTCGGTTGTTTTATTATTTCCCAGGAAATGCCGTCCAAATCCGTCGTGGTAATAAAAGTTTGCGTTTTTCCGTGAATAAAATTCAACAAGGCATTTTGTCTTGTCTTATCAAGCTCTGACATCACATCGTCGAGCAGAAGAATAGGATATTCATGGGTAATTTTTTCAAAAAGCTGAATCTCAGCTAATTTCAAGCTTAAAACGACCGTTCTTTGCTGGCCTTGCGAACCGTAGAGGTGCGCGTCCTTGCCATCAATCGTGAAAACCAAGTCGTCACGGTGTGGTCCAACTAAAGTCGTCCCTAATTTAATTTCTTTTTCCTCGGAACTTTGGTAAACATCCAAAATCTTCTGGTATATTTCCTCAGTCGAGGTCGTCTCATCGACCCCGTTAACCGAGCAAGCGTAACTGATGACTAATTTTTCGTTCTTAGCACTGATTTGGCGGTGCGACTCTTGCGCGAATTCGTTCAAAAACTTGAGGTAGTTAATTCGTCTTTGAACAATTTCGGCTCCAAGCCCTGCCAATTGATCAGATAAAACCTGTAAAAAGACTCGATCAGTCGCTTGTTTGTAGTTTAGTTGCTTTAAATAATTGTTCCGTTGTTTCAAAACTTGGCGATAATGACTCAGGAAATAAAGATATTCCGGGTTAATCTGGCCAAATTCTAAATCCATAAAACGCCGACGCGTAACGGGTGAACCCTTAATCAGGTTCAAATCTTCCGGCGAAAACAAGATAGTATTCATCTTGCCCACGTAGTTTGATAATTTAGCTTGTTCAATATGGTTGATTAACGCCTTTTTTCCTTGGGCCGTAATTCGTAGTTCCAAACTCAAATCAATTTGGCTACGAAAAAGCTGGCCGGAGATTTTGGCAAAATCCGCCTGAAAATTAATCAAATCGTGGTCATTGCTGGTCCGGTGTGACCGCGTTAACGCCAGAAAATAAATTGCTTCCAACAAGTTAGTTTTTCCTTGAGCATTCTGCCCAATGAAGATATTTACGTTGGGATCAAACTTAACGCTAACCTTTTGGTAATTACGAAAATTTTCTAGCGAAAAATCCGTGAGGTACATTAGAAATCTAACTCGCCAACTAATTCATATTCATTTTCACCAACAGAAACATGATCCCCAGCCCGCAATTTTTTGCCTCTGCGTGTCTCTTTTTCTTGATTTACGAAGACGTCATTGTCTTGCAAATACCATTTGGCCTGACCGCCAGATGAAATGTAAGTTAGTTCTTTTAAAAACTGCGCTAAGGTTAAAAAATCACCTTTAATAATAAATTTTTCTATCGTAAATACCCCCTTTTGGATACACTCTGACTAATTCATTATATCGTTTTTAGAAGTAAATCTCAAACTTAAAATAGATTTTAAGGCGCTTTAAGCTATTTTAAGACGAATTAATATCATAGGTATCTGACGGGTAAAATACGCGGAAATCCTAAAAAATTTACGAATAACAAAAAACCACCCAAAATCTGGTGGTTTGCGAAGTGTTTTTCAAAAAGCTAATTAAAATGTCCGAACAGGTGTAATTAATTGGACGAAACTCAAGTCTTCTTTTTCTGGTGTGACAGTAAATGGACGAAGAGGTTGCGTGAATTTCATGACGATTTCGTCAGTAATTGAGGCACGTAAAGTATCACGCAAATAATCTGGGTTGAAGGAAATTTCGAGTTCTTCACCACTAACTGCTTTGAAGGTGATACTTTCTTCAACATTACCTATTTCGGGAGAGTTACCGTTGATGATAATCTCGTTTTCACTTGGTTTGATCGTTAATTTAACGACGTTGTTACGACTTTCGTGGGTCAAAAGACTGGCACGGTCGAGTGAGCTAGCTAAATCTGAAATACTGAAGGTTGCTTGAGTTGTTGAAGTTTCAGGCAAAAGACGATCAGTATCAGGATAGTTACCTTCGAGTAATCTTGAATAGAATGAAATATTGCCGATTACGAACAACACTTGGTTTTCGCCACTGTTTACGACTACCTCAGGGTTGGCATCGCCGATAATCCGTGAGAGTTCCGTTAGACTTTTGCCGGGGATAATCAAATCGGTCGCATTTTCAGGACCATTATCCAACGTAATCTTGCGTTGTGACAGACGGTGGCTATCAGTAGCCACGGCCTTCAATTCTGTTTGTGAGAAATTGAAGTGCACCCCAGTCAAAATTGGGCGACTTTCTTGGGTAGCAACTGCAAAAGTTGTTTGGTTGATTAATTCACGGAAAACTTTACCGCTGATTGCAAAACTTGTCGCAGTTGAAATTTCTGGTAGACGAGGATAGTTGTTTGCATCCAATCCGTTGATCACGAATTCTGCTTTACCTGAAGTAATGTTTGTTTGGAAATTTTCTTTTACTTCAAAAGAGAAATCTTTGCCTGGTAATTTTTTGATGATTTCACTAAAGAAACGAGCTGGTAAAATAATTGAACCAGGTGTTTCAACAGTTAAATCTTCACTAACAGGAATTTTAATTTCGATGGAAATATCGGCATCACTACCTGTTAAAACTAATTCTTGTTCATTTAATGCTAATTTGATCCCAGTCAATATAGGAATAGTTGTCCTTGAAGAAATTGCTCGCATTACATTGTTTAAGTTTTCGAGGAAAATATCGCGTCTAATATTGAATTTCATAATTGCCTCCAAGTGTTTGTATTTATCTTAATTATATATTATTTAAGTAGTAATAGTAGTAGGTCCTGTGAATTTTGTTGATAAGTCTTGAAACGCCCAAAAAGACGGGAAAGTGCCTGTTGATAACGTGTGGATAACTTTTGATTTTATGCACACTCACCGATCTAACATTTGGCGTAAGTCACTGATTGCCGTCTTTAATTCCGCATCAGTTTGAATCTCATTTTTAATTTTATCACACGCATGCATAACGGTTGTATGATCCTTGCCACCAAATTCTTGGCCGATTTTTGGAAGAGAGAAGTCCGTTAATTCTCGCGTGAGGTACATTGCGACTTGGCGCGGTACCACGATTGATTTCACCCGCTTCTTACCTTTTAATTCGTTGACTGAAGTCTGGTAATAATTGGCGACGACCTCTTGGACTTTGGAAATTTCCAAGCCCCGATTTTTTTTGATGAGCTTGAGGCTGCGCAACGCTTCTTTAGCAAGTTCTAGCGTGATATCTTTTCGCAAAATAGTCGCGTGGGCTTGAACCTTCACCAAGGCACCTTCGAGGTTTCGAATATTCGTATCGACTTGGCTAGCGATAAAGTCGAGCGTCTCATCATCGATTTCTAGGTGCTCTCCTGCTGCTTTGTTACGCAGAATGGCGATTCTCGTTTCCAAATCGGGTGGTGTAATTTCGACTTGAAGGCCGAAGGAGAAACGCGAAACGAGTCGTTCAGAAAGACTTGGAATCTCGTTTGGTAGGCGATCACTAGTCATAACAATTTGTTTTTGATTATTGTAGAGCGATTCAAAAGTATGGAAGAATTCTTCTTGCATACTACTTTTGTTGGCGAAAAATTGAATATCATCTACTAATAGGAGATCACACTCACGATATTTTTCGCGGAATTTATTTTGTGTTTTATTTCTAATTGAGTTGATGAAATCATTGACGAAAGTTTCACTTTGAATGTAGACAACTTTCGAGGTCGGGTAATTAACCAACATTTGATGGCCAATAGCTTGCATCAAGTGGGTCTTACCAAGTCCAACTCCACCAAAAATAAACAGTGGGTTATAAAAACTCCCTGGTTCATCGGCAACGACGAGCGCTGCTCCGGCGGCAAACTTGTTCCCTTCCCCTTGGACAAAGGTTTCAAAAGTATATTTGTCGTTTAACTTCAGATCACGTGAAAATTCGTCTGGTGGCTGAACACTTTTGACCTTTGTGCTGGTAGCGCCCGTACCAACGGGTTGGATAAAGGTTGCTGGGTTTTCTTTTCCATCCACGACAAAAATTGGCAAAATTTCAATGCCATTCATTGCATAAGCTTCTTGAATTAAGTCTGTCGAGAGATTCTTTTCCCAATAGCCCTTGCTGACAGGAGTTTCGACCAAAACGACAACTTCTTTAGTTTCTTCATTAAAGGAAAGAGGTTTGGTATTTTTAAACCAAGCATTATAGGTAATTTCGCCGTAATGCCCCTTCATTTCCTCAGTAAAGTGATCCCAAAATTTATTTAAATCGAACAAAAAAATTCCCCCAGTACCTCTAAAGATGTGGATAACGCATGAGATAATTTTACCATTTAAAAATAGAGTTTTCCACAGGTTAATAAAATTTACAACATATTCACATTGTTGTGGACAAAATTGAGGATAAGTCACAATTCCCTAAAAAAATTTCACAAAAAAGGTTGCTGTCCACAAAGGGCTGTGGATAACCAACGTATACCAGCAAAGGCCTGAGGCGAAAATTTCAAAACATATTAACAAGCTGTGGATAAAATTATAAACATGGTGTGAATTGTGGAAAAACGTGTTAATATACCTGTTAGCAATAAAAAACCAAAAATTTCGGCGGAAAGTTATGCACATGTCGAAAAATTTGTCAAAATTTTTTTTGTTTTTTCTTGCTCTATATGATAGTATTAATCAGTAATTGTGCTTCAGAAACGACCCATGTTGGTCAGACTTGCAAGCACTCACTTTAAATAGGAGGTGCAGAAATATGACCACAAAAAGAACTTACCAACCAAAGAAACGTCATCGCGAACGCGTCCATGGCTTCATGAAACGGATGAGTACCAAAAACGGCCGTCGAGTTTTAGCAAGACGCCGTCGTAAAGGTAGAAAAGTTTTATCTGCTTAAGCCACTGAAATCAGTGGTTTTTTTATTATGGAATTGGGATGAACGCGTTGAAAAAATCATATCGAGTTAAATCAGAGACTGATTTTCAAAAGGTGTTTGACCATAGAGATTCTGTGGCTAATCGCGCTTTTGTAATCTATAAATTAGAAAAACCGGGTCAAGAACACTTTCGGGTAGGAATCTCTGCCGGAAAAAAAGTTGGCCATACTGCGGTACTCAGAAACCAGATTAAACGCTATATTCGAGCCACTTTGACCGAAGTTATCGATCAAATTCCAGACGAATTAGATTTTTTAATCATTGCTCGACCAGTGGTTCGGGATTATGATATGAAGCAGATACGTCAAAATCTACATCATGTTTTGCGTTTAGCAAAGATTTTGCCAGAAAAAATAGAAGAGGAAATAGACAGTGAAAAAGTTTCTCACTAAAAGAAATCTTAAGCGTGTCTTAGGATTATCTGCCCTCTTGGTTCTAGCAGTGGTATTAACCGGCTGTAGTACAACCAATGGCCCTATTGATCCAAACAGTTCAAGTTTTTGGGATAAGTATATTCTCTATAATATGTCATCCTTCTTGCTTTGGATTGCGAAAATGGTTAACAACTCATACGGTTGGGCAATTGTAATTTTTACAATTATCGTCCGTGTTGTCTTGTTGCCACTGAATGCCATGTCCATCAAGAACATGAAGAAGACCCAAGACATGACACCTCAGTTGGATGCTTTGAAGAAAAAGTATTCATCTAAGGACCAAGACACGCAAAAGAAACTGCAAAAAGAAACACAAAAGCTTTATTCCGAAGCTGGTGTTAACCCTGCAGCTGGCTGTCT
>CAMJXI010000008.1 GCA_946409675.1 uncultured Lactobacillus sp.
GCAGCTTTGAAGCCAGGAGGAGATGCAAAAACAGTCTTTTACTTTGGGACTGATTAGTATGGCAATATTATGTCGCCTGCTAAATTGACGATTAATCGTTCAAAATACACTTTACCGAAAATTACGGGTAAGACTACACTTAGTGTTGTCGGGGGTGACACAGCTCATCAAAACCAAACTGATCTGAAAGATATAACCGTTAATTCAGTAATTGAGTAAACCGATAATTTTTCTGCAGACAAGATTGATGAAAGTTATGCAATAAATTCTGTGCACAATAAGGACGAGAATATTGGTAGTGTGCATGTGAATTTACCAAATGCTGATTTGGCCTTAGACACTTCAAGCGTTGATGTGGGAGGATCAAAGGACAGGGTGTCGGTGAAGAACATTACGCCTACTGGCTTTGATATTATCTTACCGGATGGTTCTATTTTCGGCCCGCAAAACACTCCACTACCTGTTCACTTTCGCTATCGTGTTTTGCATGACACTTTGGGACACTTGAATATCGGTGGGGACGTGCTGACTGGAAAATTTATTAGTACGGCTTCTGGGTCAACCGAAAATGAGACCGTCACGGGAACCACGGATTCTGCCACAATCGAGAAGGTTAACCTCTCCGTCGCACTAACCAAAGTGCGAACCGGAATTGATTTTGGCCAAGACCTCGATCCAACAAAAGAGGCAACTTACTTTGATCTTAATTCTGCAAAAGATAAAACAAGTGATGATCTGATTGTTAAGACGAACGGTGTCTACAACTCAAACTGGAATATTACCGCTAAGATTATAAGCACTCATAGTGATAAAAATCCGGATGCTAACTTCCCAGGACAACTCGCATTTATCACAAACGACCCGCTTACAAATAAGCCTGTCTCGTTCAATCTTCAAAAAGACTCTTCACAAACAATTTTTGGTTTCGCAAAAAACAAAGAATTGAAAAATGGTGATAATACACTAGGTGCTGGTACTAGCAAATGGTCCATGTACGTTGACCCTAGAGTATTAATCAACGGCAAGAAACCCGACTTTTCAAATACTAAGTTTAATGGAACGGTAACCTGGACTTTGGATTTCAGTCCTAAAATATAATCTGCAAGCTAATAACATTTTATTTCCCCGAATAAGACGTTAAAAAAACAGCCCTCAAACTCAACGTTGAGGGCTGTTTTGCTGTCTATTTAATTTTAACCTTTGATATTTCTACGTTTACGGTCAATCCATTTCCGTGCTTCCTCAAGTAAGAAGACAGGAATTGGAATGGCGAATAAGAACAACCAGTCAGAGAACTCTAGTGGTGCTGTGTTGAAGAGTTCTTGTACACCAGGTGTGTAAACCAAGAAGATCAATAATGCGAGCTCAAAGGCAATCCCAAACCAGACACGTTTGTTGGAGAAAATCCCAGCCTTAAAGACACTGGTAATCTTTGTTCGGCAGTTCAACGCATTGGCGATTTGGAAGAAGACAATCGCACCTAAGACCATTGTGGTTGCACGCTGGTAGGTTAATCCTGAAGCTGCTAAAGCAACGTCTGGCCAACCTGCTAAGTGGTTTGTAAAGAAGTAGGCAAAGCTTGAGATAACCCCGGCCAAAAGTCCGTACCAACCAAAGGCCTTCCAGATAACTTCCTTATCCAGTAAATGTGCACTTCTTGAACGAGGTGGTTGATGCATAATTCCTGGTTCCGATTTTTCAGATCCCAGTCCTAAGGCTGGCAACATATCAGTCCCTAAATCAACCGTCAAAATTTGCATAACCGTCATTGGTAGCGGAATAATCCCTCTACTAAACAAGAACAAGATTGAGGGGAATGCTTCTGGTACGTTTGACGTCAAAATATAAGTCAGGAACTTTTGGATATTATTGTAAACTGTCCGACCTTCTTCGATTGCCGCCACGATTGAAGCAAAGTTATCATCCGTCAAAACAATATCGGCTGCGTCTTTAGCAACATCGGTCCCGGTAACACCCATGGCAACCCCAATATCTGCTTTTTTAAGAGCAGGTGCATCATTGACACCGTCACCAGTTGAAGCCACGATCTCGCCGTTTTCTTGCAACGTTGAAACAATTTTATATTTCTGAGCTGGAGCAACTCTGGCAAAAATAACTTCCCCACGTAGTGCTTCTTGTAAATCAGGTTCGCTCATCTTTTCCAGTTCGGTCCCCGTAATTACCCGGGCAGCCTCCGTGTTCAAACCAATCTTCACGGCGATCGATTTCGCCGTAATTGTTGAATCCCCAGTCACCATAATAATCTTGATGTTCGCAGCGTGACATTTTTCAATCGCGTCAAAAATCTCTGGACGAGGAGGGTCAGCCATAATCGTTAACCCAACGAAGACTAGTTCATTTTCAGTGTTTTCAATTTCGAGTTTCTCGACATCCACATCACTTGCAAAAGCTCTGTAGGCAACCGTGATGCTCCGTAAACCCATTTCAGCATATCTCTTATTAGCAGAGTCGATTTCAATTCGGTCACCATCGGTAATCGGTCTGATTTTGCCGTCTACTTGAATCTGCGTACACTGTGCTAATGTATCACTCAACGAACCTTTAATGAAGGCTTCCGTCTTCTGGTCGTTCGTATGAATCGTGCACATCCGTTTACGTTCTGAGTCAAAAGGTAATTCCTTTACCCGTGGAAAATCAGTCATTGCGTTCTTCAAATTGAAGCCAGCCTTTTGGGCTAAAATCACTAAAGCCGCTTCCGTAGGGGTCCCCAAAATCTTGGGTTTATTATTTTTCTTATCAATCTCAATTGTCGTATCGTTGTTTAAGGCAGAAATTTCTACAACTTTATCTAAATCGGGATACCTCCCAGTTTCAACTTCTGTCCCAGACGACATGATACGGCCATTATTTACGTAGCCTTGGCCCGTTACATCAAAAGTGTGTTCGAGGGTCCAGACGTAGTTGACTGTCATTTGGTTTTGGGTTAAAGTACCAGTCTTATCCGAGCAAATAACCGTGGTTTCACCCAAAGTCTCGACACTGTTCAAATCCTTAACGAGGGCGTGTTTCTTGGCCATCCGTTGGACACCTTGCGCTAAACTCAAGGTAACGGTTGGTAAGAGTCCTTCAGGAATGAAGGCAACAATCATACCTAGTGCGAAAATAAAGGCTTGGGCAATGGGGTATTTAACGAAGAAGACGGCTGCTAAGAAGAAGACTAAGCCTAGTCCAAAGGCAATCATTGAGATTTGCTTGGTTAATCTATTTAATTCAGCCTGCAAGGGACTCAAATGAGTATCCTGTTGGTGGGTTAAGCTTGCGATTTGACCAAACTCGGTGTCCATCCCGGTGGCATAACACACAGCCAAACCGGTACCAGCACCAACGTTAGTCCCCGCGTAAATCAAGTTGGATTCGGAATATTCTCCTTCACCAGCTTCGAACTTCACTGTTTTGGATTCGGGGACAGTTTCACCTGTCAAAGCCGATTGATCGACCTGTAACGACATTGCTTTCAGTAAGCGGGCGTCGACTGGGACCGCATTACCAGCCTGTAATTCGAACAAGTCGCCAGGTACCAAGTCACTCGCGTTAATCTGCACGAGTTCGTTGTTCCGGTAAACCTTCGTGAAGGTAGGTAACATGGCCATCAGTGAATCGGTTGCTTTACGAGCTTGGTGTTCTTGCCAAAAGCTAAAACAACCATTGATGACGTTAACCAACCAAATGGCGATACCAAGTTCTGGTGTGCCAGAAACAAAGGCAATAAAGCCTGAAACCCACAATAAAATAGCCATCAAACTCGAGAAGTTCTTG
Organism: uncultured Lactobacillus sp.; assembly: GCA_946409675.1. GTDB lineage: Bacteria > Bacillota > Bacilli > Lactobacillales > Lactobacillaceae > Amylolactobacillus. The sequence continues at coordinate 3,778 of CAMJXI010000008.1, forward strand.
AGGAACATCTTGATCTCTGATTGCTGTTGGGCTTTCGTAATAATATTAGGACCAAATTTTGTTAAGCGTTCTGTTGCGACGGCTGTGGTTAAGCCATCTGTTGAAGTTTCTAGTTTAGTTAGTACTTCATCTGGGGATGCCTGGGCAAAAAATTCCCGTTTTTTTTGATTGTCATCCATTATATGTCACTTTTCCTTTTGGGGTCTTTAAATTAGATCCTGTGATAAGTACATTATAGTCTTCCAAAATAAAAGTAAAACCTTATTTGGTGGGAAATAAAGGACAAATAATAAAGAATTAAGAATTGCAAAAATTTGCTCAAATCCATATTCAAAAAATTGGTATTATGATAAAATAACATTAATAATATATTTATTGGAGTTGCCCATGAACGATATTGCCCACGAAATATTCCCGATTGAATTAGTCCGGGAAAGAATGAAATATAACCGGTCCGCCGATGAGAAGGTGGCTGAATTATATGATGACTTGAATCAAAAATATATCGACCAGTACCAAGCGCGTTATAAAAAGTATTTAATAACGGCGGCGGTACTTATTATCATTTTTGATGTACTATTTCTGTTGGGTTGGTTGGGGCAATTTACACTGAGTATCCGCAGAATCTTAATTATTAGTTCGTTTGTTTTTTTCGTGGGAGCATTAATTGCGTTTTTCATGGGCATGCAAGCAAATTCAGCACTACGTAAGGTCGGGCAAAAAGATTATCCACCTTACCAGAGATTCAAAGAAAGATTCGAAGTGGAAAATAAGTTCGATGTGAAGATCTCAGAGATTCAGGCAGAGACACTCGAGACCGTACAATCTTACGAGTTTTATGAGGCCAATTCTTTGGTGCCCCAACAATATCAAAATTCTGCTAGCCTAGATGCCTTAGAGTTGTTGTTGAACTCGGGTCAGGCAAAGACGTTAGAGCATGCGATTTTCTTGTTTGAGAAACAAAAGTTGAAACAGTAAAGGCAGTATAGATAGTAAAGAGCTGAATTATGGAAGAAAATAGCGCAAGAGACGAAGGCTTAAGGCAGATCAAGGTCCTTCAAGCTGCCAACGAGCAAGAGGCTGTAATTTATGAGCAAACCAAGGAAATGATGCAGGAAACGGTGAATGCCTACAAGCCAATGTATGATCAAGAACGCCGCAGCCGACTAATTTTTGCGGGTGTGGTCTTAGTCGTTTTCCTGGTTTTCTCGTTTTTTAGACGAGGGATGCCCTTATCAACAGATGGCGAGAGTTTTGCGTTAAGAGCCTTCATTAGTTTACTGAACTCGGCTGTGTCGGGCTTTTGTCTGCTGTATCCGTTACTCGTTTTCGGGAATTACTTTAGGACGAGGGATGCCTATGACACCTTAGTAGATGGTAAGAATAAAAAATTCAACGAATTTGCTAACCAGTATGAGGCAGAACACGGCTTCGCAGCTAAAATGAAGACCTCAAAGGATGAATATCAAACACTCCTTGATTCGGCGGAATACAAGGACGCGGCTGCTATTGTTCCCCTAAAAAGGCGTAACAATACTGATTTAGCAACGTTAGAAGATGCCCTGAAATATGGTAAGGCACAGACTTTAGCAGAGGCTATTTTGCAATTGAAATAAAATATGTTAATGTAGACAGATAAATAAAAAATTAATTGCCACCGGGCAAGTAACACCAGGTTCCACTCCGTAGGTCTTTGAAGGAGTGGAACCTGGTGTTTTTTTGTTTAAAAAGCGATTTAAGAAAGTAAGAAGAAAAAAACAAAGAACAATAAAAGAAGAGAGCTGGAGAAAAAATAATGAGTTGGATCTATTTAATAATTGCCGGTATTTTCGAAACGATCTGGGCAACATTCTTAAAGATGAGTAACGGGTTTACTAACTTGAACTATACGATCTTAACAATCTTATGAATGATTGTGAGCTTTTTCTGTCTGGCAAAAGCGACGGCTACGATGCCGCTGAGTTTGGCCTACCCAATTTGGACGGGGATTGGTGCAATCGGGACAGTGATTATTGGTGTCGTCTTATTTGGAGATAAAATCAATCCCTTAACTTGGGCCTTTGTAGCGCTGCTATTGATTGGGATTATCGGAATTAAAGCAACTAGCTAAACTTGACAAAATAATTAACTCAGGATATTCTATATCCATAGATAAAGAATATCCACGAAAGAAGGAATTATTTTGACAAAGACAGTTGTGTTATTAGGCGGTAATGGTTATATCGGACGGGCAGTGACGGAGGCTTGGAACGCCAAGTATCCGGACACTAAGTTCTTTGCTGTTTCGCGTTCTGGAATGAATAAGTTGAACTTGCCAAATTTGGAAAATGTGAAATTGGATTTGACTAATGAAGCAGAAGTCCAAGAAAAATTACCAGAACATTTTGATTTCATCGTGGATTTGATTGGTGGACCGATTGCGGATGCCGTAGAATCAAAGAAACAAAACGACGACCCAGCCCACTTGATGCAAAAACTTTCCGAAAGCCACGGTGCTACGGCAATGGGGATGATTGGCGGATTACTTGGACCAAAGTATTTTGTCCAGACGAAGGCGCGTTTAATTAAGGAACTCAGTCAAAGTAAGGTGCCATTAGCTTATGTTGAACCAACCTTGGTTTATGGTAATGGGCTCTCGGATAAAATGAGTAAGATGGTGCCACTTTTGAAAATTGGTGGCCTCTTTAGTGCTAAACTTAAACCAGTAGAAGTGACCAAAGTGGCCAGTGATTTGGTGGCTAGTTTTGAAGCAGTCACGCATAACGGGTTGAAATAGATAGGTAGTTAGAATGAAGCTGAATAAGAGTATTGAGCAAGGTTTGTATGTCATCTTGATTTTGGCACTACAAAAAAATCACACACCATTGAAGAGCCAGCTGTTGAGCCAGCGCCTAGAGGTGTCTGATTCGTATCTCAAAAAAATATTACGCAAACTTGTGGTAGCCGATTTGATTAGCTCAAATGCGAGCAAGGACGGCGGTTATACGCTCAATCAACCAGTCACAGAGATTACTTTGTTTGATGTTAGCCAAGCCGTTGATAACCTGGGAAATGTGCAGTTGCCAGACTTACATCTGGGCGAACGCGTTTTTGCAGGGGATCAGCAGCACGTGCAACAGAGCGAAAAGTTAGTCTTTCAGACCTTCCAAAAGGCCCAAGACCAATATAACGAAGAACTAAAGAGTCTAACTTTAGATCAATTGCTGATGCCTGGAAGTTTCCAAAATGGGGCGATTGATTGGACTAAGGTAACAGAGAACTAGGACAAACTATGAGAGAGGCTTTAATTCAACCACTTTAGTGGCGACTTTCTCGATGAAGTTTTGATCGTGTTCGACGAAAAGCATGGTCGGCTGAGAAGCTAGAATGCTTTCGATTAGTTGATCTTGGTTGTAGACGTCGAGATAATTTAAGGGCTCGTCCCAAATGAAAAGGTTGGCAGGTGTGACTAATGATTTAGCCACCTCCACCTTTTTTTGTTGCCCCATTGAGAGATGCACGATGGGAGTCTGAAAGGCGTTTCGTTCAATTCCTAATTTTTTCAAATTATTTAAAAGAGCTTGGTAATCAAGCTTATTTTTTTCGGCAAAATCACTGATTAGACCGATGTTGTCAGTGTACATTTGGCGCACGAGACTGATTGCTAGGTTACTCGTCAGGCTCAAGTCGCCGTTTATTTCCCCGGCAAAGTTGCCCAAGAGGGCTTGGATGATGGAAGATTTCCCGATGCCATTTGGTCCAACTAGGGCCACGCGGTCACCGGGATTTATTTCCCAGGAAATCGGCTCAAAGAGTGAATCGCCAGAATAACTAAGGTTGAAGTCTTTTGCGGTGAGGAAATTCTTGTGGTGGTCGGGAAGATTATTGATGGTTAAAAGACTGGTGGTCTCGATGTTTTGCAAGAGACCTTTCTTGGTAGAAATATCTTTTTCCATGCGATTTTCAAGAGAAATACGTTTCTTCATGACGCGAGCGGCACGAGAGCCGACGGCCCCGGCATCACCTTTGAAGCTACTGCCCTTAACGTGTTGTTTACCTAACTTGTCGGATTCACGACTCATGGACCAACGACCTTTTTCAGCAGCGGTCTGTTCTAAGCGGGTGATTTCGTGTTTGAGTTTCTCGTTTTGATTGAGCTCGAAGTTGTCTTGTGCGTTTTTGGCGGACTCGTAGACGGAATAGTTTCCCTGGTAGAGGTTGATTTGTTTACGATCGATGGCGAGGGTGTGGTCGGTCACTTCATCCAAAAAATGGCGGTCGTGACTGACGACGATAAAACCGGATTTGTGTTTCAGATAATTGGCGACGTGCTCGCGAGAGCCAGCGTCGAGGTGGTTGGTTGGCTCGTCGATGAGGGCAAAACCGATATTGTCGGCAAAGAGTAAGGCGAGTAGGACTTTGGTTTGTTCACCACCGGAGAGTGAGTTAAAGGGACGCCAGAGAATTTCGGGCTTGGCGTTTAAAAGATTGAGTTCCCGTTCGATTTGCCACTGCTCGGCGTTAGTCAGATCTTGGATGGCGTAGAAAGTGAGCTGGTTTTCGTCGGTAATATTGCCGGGGAAATAATGGATGGGAAGATTGGCATGAAGGGTACCGGTAAAGGGGAGTTTCTTTTGGAGAATGTTTAGGAGCGTGGTTTTGCCACGACCGTTACGACCGACTAGGCCTAAGTGCCAGGATGTATCAAGGTAAAGGGAGACATCTTGGAAGATTGGGTCTTGGATTGAGTCGTAGGAAAAGCTGAGATGATTGAGTTCGATTGTCGACATAATTGGTCCTCTCTATGGGAAAAGAGAGTCTGACGGTACTAAAAAAGTCAGTCGCGTTGACTGACCATGTTTTTTAAGAAGGCCATGGTAAACCCTTGAAAAAAGTCAGACTCCACCTGTTGTTAAGTGGTTGACGTTCATTCAATGATTTATTTCAAGGGCTTCACTCCGTTCGATTTATAAGATGGATATAGGATAGCATGGAAAGTTGGTGGGTGTAAAGGTGGAAAACTAATTTATATTGCACGGGCTTCTCTGTTGTGAGATCCTGGTCTTAATAGAAAAAGAGAGTGAATAAGATGAAGAAATTTAATGTAGTTGGGGCAATTCTAGTTAAAGATAATAAGATTTTATGTTGCAAAAGAGGACCAGGACGCGCTTTAGAAAATTACTGGGAATTTCCCGGTGGCAAAATTCAAGAAGGTGAGACACCTTTTGAAGCACTTAAACGAGAACTAGAAGAGGAACTATTAATAGAAGTTAACGTTAAAAAAGAAATTTTCGATGACGTTTCTTACGACTATGATTATGGTCGTGTGCACCTACGCACAATTATTTGTGAACTTATTTCCGGTACTCCTAAATTAACAGAACACTTAGAATATCGCTGGTTAAAACCAACTGAAATTGGCAGCTTGGACTGGGCACCAGCAGATGCACCAACGGTAGAAAAAATTATCAACCAAGGACTATAAATATGATAAATCCAGATCAACTACAGCAGGCACTGCAAAAAGGTTTTGTTGATAAAGAAGCAGTTGGGTCGGCACTCGATCCAAAGTTCATTGTCAATCAACCAAGCAAACGGATTTATTTATTGGACACGATCCAAGACGAAGTTGAGTCTTGTAAAACGTTCTTCTTTTCTGTGGCCTTTTTAACACAAGATGGCTTGAATTCGATTAAGACCCAGCTAGCCGATCTAGCAGAAAAAGGAATTGAAGGACGTCTCTTAACTTCAACTTATTTGGGATTCAACCAGCCTGATGTTTTTGTGGATTTATTAAAGATCCCAAATCTAAATGTCCGCATTTCTAAAAAGGTGGGCTTCCATTCTAAGGGTTACCTGTTTGATCACGGCGATTTTCAATCGTTTATTATTGGTAGCTCAAATATGACGATGAGCGCTCTGAAGATTAACTATGAGTGGAACGTTTATTTAACTTCCAGAGAACAGGGTGAGGTCATTAGTCAGATTCAAGCTCATTTAGAAGATGAGTGGAATGCATCAGAACCACTTTCACCTGCCTGGATTGAAAATTATCGAAAGACATATCAGAAGCTAAAAATCGTTAATGACCAAGATCTGGTTGCAGAGGACAATCCCGGTCTCTTTACCGGCATTATTGCGCCCAATGAAATGCAAAAGGCGGCTTTAGCGAACCTCCGTGAAATGCGGGAACTTGGCTATCAAAAAGCGTTAGTGATTTCGGCAACTGGTACCGGTAAAACGTATCTGGCAGCTTTTGATGCGCAACAAGTAAAGCCAAAACAAATGCTCTTTATTGTGCACCGCGAACAAATCTTACGTAAAGCAATGGAATCCTTCCATCGCGTAATTGGGGGCAAAGAGTCTGACTTTGGTATCCTTTCTGGCAATCAAAAGGATCTCGATGCTAAATACTTGTTTGCGACCATCCAGTCGATTTCTAAAGATAATTATTTACAGAAATTCGGTAAGAATTATTTCGATTACATTTTAATTGATGAGGTCCATAAAGCCGGTGCTGCCAGTTATCAGAAAGTCATCGATTTCTTTGAACCGCAATTTTTGCTTGGAATGACTGCAACGCCAGAAAGAACCGATGGCAAGAATATTTTTGAGATGTTCGACTATCACGTTGCGTATGAAATTCGATTGCAGGAAGCGCTGAATGAAAATTTCCTCTGTCCATTTAATTATTTTGGTGTGACGGAGTATATTGCTGACGGACAAGTTGAACAAAATACCCAGAATCTTGCCAACTTTGTTTCTGAAGAACGCGTTAAGTATATTATTGATAAACTAGATTATTATGGTTGCTCAGATAACAATCCTAAAGGATTAGTGTTCTGTGGCAATAGGGCCGAAGCAATTGAACTCGCTAAATTGTTCAATAAGAGGGGAATTGCGGCAAGTTCACTTACAGGTATGGATAGTATTGAGAAACGTGAAGAAGAGGTGGCCAAGCTTGAACGCGGCGAGATTAAATATATCTTCACGGTCGATATCTTTAATGAAGGGATCGATATTCCAAAGATCAACCAAATTGTGATGCTGCGGTACACAGAATCGAGTATCATTTTCATTCAACAACTTGGTCGGGGTCTGCGAAAAGATCCTTCTAAGAAATACGTAACGGTCCTGGATTTCATTGGCGATTACCAGAACAACTACATGATCCCGATGGCTTTAGCTGGCGATGATATGCGTAATAAAAATAATTTGCGGAAGAACACGTTTAGCACCAACTACATTACTGGCTTATCCTCAGTTAGTTTTGAACGGGTTGCAAAAGAACGGATCTTTAAATCGATTAATTCCGCTAAACTAGACTCAATGACAGAACTTAAAAAGGTCTATGAGACGTTGAAGATGCGCCTTAATCGCGTACCGTACTTGGCGGACTTCCAGAAAGTTGACGCAATTGATCCACAAATCTTAACCTTTAAAACTGGCCAATTTGATTCGTATTACCGCTTCCTACAAAAACTCAAGGAAAACGAAGATGCCATCACCGATGATGCCAATAACTTGTTGTCGTTCGTGGGCAGAGAATTAATTTTGGGCCAAAGAGAACACGAGTTGGTCTTGTTGAATATGTTGACTGCTAATCCAAATGGAGTGTTACACACGGAATTCAAGAAGGAATTGACTGAGTTAAACTTACCTGCTGGTGAGGATTGGGTTGCCGCAACAATTGCTACTTTGGATATTTCCTATTACGCCGGTGGGATTGCTAGGACTTATCAGAATTCAGCACTAGTTGAAAGTAATGATGAGAAAATATTTGCATCTAATAATTTGCAGGATGCACTTAAGACCGACTACTTTCCGAAACTTTGGAATGATCTTTTGACCGTTGGATTTGAAAATTGTCTGAATTATGATCAAACCAAATATCTGACTTTGAATAAGAAATACAAGCGTCGAGATACTCTGAGGTTGCTCCAGTGGCCTAAACAAATGGTTGATCAAAACATTGGTGGTTATACTTATAATAATGATTTAAAGAAGTTTGTCATTTTCATGACCGTTGACAAAGGACCGAATTTTATGGGTGCACAAATGGCGTATGAAGATGAAATTTTGGATGACCAGAGGGTCTTATATTTCACTAAGGCACCTAGAAGGCTTACTTCTCCAGAAGTGCAAGTTCTGCAAAATGCGGCGGATTGGAATATTTATCTTTTTGCGAAGAAGTCGGATGATGAAGGCAGTGACTTCTATTATCTTGGTGAAGTCACACCGCTAGTTAACACTATTCAGCAGTTGGAAAAACCGATTAACGATGGGACAAAAAGATCTGTGGTTAGTCTAGAACTCAAACTACATGATAGAATAAAACAAGATCTTTATAAGTATTTGACCACACCAATCGAACTTGATTAAGCAAAGGACCCTAGAATGAAAAAAATCTACTTTCTCTGTACTGGTAATTCTTGTCGGATAGCCTGTTGTTGCGCAAGTATTTTAAGCGGGACCTTTATCAGATTGCCGCCTGGTTAGTCGGATTGTTTGCCTTAGTCTACTTTGCCGGTAGTAAGTTTAACGACATGTATGGTACCAAGGCAGCACTTGAAGCCATCAAAAAAACGCTCGATACACCAGCGATGATTTCCATGCTCGGACCCCTCGATCCCAATGCACCACTAACCACCGCAACCGTCTTTGGTGCTGATATGATGGTCTTCATGGGCCTCTTAGTGGGCATGATGAACATTTATTTCGCCGTGAAATCTGCTCGAACCGACGAAGATAGTGGCATGATGGAACTGATTCTTGCCCGGAGCGTCTCCAAGCAAACGACTTTTGGAGTCATCGTCAGCCAACTCGTCATCTTGAATGTTTTAAATGCAATTTTCTTAATCATCGCCGTGGTTGGTGCCCAAATTAAAGGTGCCACCCTGACCGGTAACATTCTCTTTGGTGTAAGTTTAGGATCCTTTGGCCTGATGTTTGGCTTAATCGCCTTACTAATCAGCCAACTCGTCAACACCGGCAGACTTGCCACCATGCTCAGTTATCTAGCTCTCGGACTACTTTACGTCATCCGGATGATGACCGATGTCGCAAACCCCGATTACACCTGGTTCACGCTCTATGGCTTCATCGAAAAGCTCTCACTTTACGATAATAACTACTTTTTACCCGTTCTCTACATGCTTGTGACCTGCGTCGTCTTCGGATTCGCGGCTTACGCCATCAACCAAAAGCGGGATGTGACCGCAGGCATTATCCAATTCGAATCGCACAAGACCAAAACGCCGTTTTACCTCGTTAATTTTCCTGGCCTAATGTGGCGCTTAGAGAAGAATACGATGATCGTCTGGCTGCTCGGAATGTTTGCCCTCGGCGCAACCTACGGCTCGATTTTCGCTAACGTTGGTGACCTAGTTAAATCAAACCCCGCCATCGCTCAACTACTTGGGACCGGTGCCCTCAAAAAAGCCAACACCACAATGATCATGAGCTTCAGTCATAAACTGATTATCATCTTCGCCGTACTTGGTGCTGTCGCGGCCATCCTCGTCATCATGAAGATTAACCGCGACGAACAAAAAGGCTACCTCGAACTCGTCCACGCCAAAAGCGTTTCGCGCTTCACCATTTTCTTCAGCTACACCATTACCGGATTGGTCGTTGGTGCAGCAGCGCTCATCGGTGCAGTGCTTGGCATGGGTATCAGTGGTAATGCTGTCCTAAAGGACCCAATCAGCCTTGCTAAGTTGATGAACGGTGCTTGGGGCTTCTTGCCCGCACTTATTCTCACCGCCGCAATTGGGAGTTTTCTCGTAGCTTACTTACCAAGACTCCAAAGCTTAATCTGGCTGATCCCTATCTACGGCGTGGTTTCTCTTTACATGGGACCAATGCTTGATATCCCAGACTGGGCCACCAAATTCACACCATTTGGTTTCGTTAATAATGTGCCCGTTTCAAATGTTAATTGGACGACTTTTGGTGTAATGTTAGTGCTAGCAATAATTTTAATCATCGTCAGCTACTTGGGTTACCACAAGCGTGACCTGAGTGTTAATTAGGAAGTGAGTTTCGTGTGAAAGATGTAGTGAAGGATCCGCTAAAGGTAGAGCAAATTATCAAAAGCGCGCAAAAAGAATTCGTCGATCAGGGCTTTACCCGGGCCAAGACCGAGACCATCGCCAAAAACGCAGGGGTCAGTAAAGGACTTATCTTCCATTATTATGGTAGTAAGGCCAACCTTTACTACGAAACTTTCGTGACCACCATGGAGATGATCACCGAAAAAGCCGACCTCACAGTCTGGACTGGGGCCGAAAACCTCGAGTCGATGATCAAAAACGCGTTGATTTACAAAATGAAACTCCAAATCGAATACAAAACCGAATTTGCCCTTTCCATGCAAGCCTACACTTCACTGACCGAACTCCCAGAACTTGAGCAACAAAAAGTCGCTGACTACATTAAGAAGCAAATGGCCGAATATGTACCAATGATGTCTGGTCCCGTGATTGATCGTCTTAATCTTCGCGATGGCGTCACCCAAGAACAAGTCATCAGCCTAGTCGGAACTGTCGGCTCTGCAGTACAAGACAAATCCAAGGTTTTCTTGCAACAACACCCAGAGGCGACCGTCGCTGACTTACAACCAATCGTTGATGAGGCCGTAGCCTTGATTGAAATTATCGAACACGGTGCGTTGAAACCTGAATCAGATACTAAATAAAACAAATTTAGTGAAACTACATAATAGAAGCAAAGTATTAGAAGACATAAAAATACAGCTAGCTTGAGCTTACCTAACTCAGTGCTAGCTGTATTTATTTTTGGATTTCATTGAAGCTAATTCCGAGCCTCAGAAATCCCTTGTATGATTGATTAATAGGAAGAAAAAACTTTAAAATATAATTTTATTTTTGAAAATGACTAGTCTTCATTGACTGGCGCCACTTCGTTGACGCTCAAGCTGGGTGTTTTTGCACCTTTAAGCTTGTAGATTGCCACACTGACCACGTAGGCTAAAAGTGTTGGTAACATCCAACCAAGACCAAGGTTGGCAAACGGTACGTATGTGTTGTAGAAGTTCAAAAGTGGTTCAACTAAGAAACTCTTAGTGATTACTTCTGGACATGAACGTAACATATCAAAGACTGCAGGTACTGCGGTGAAGAGCATGGTTACTTGGTAAACGAATGATGATTTGTTGAAATACTTTTGCGTTAATGAAAGTAAGATCAAGGCTAATGACAATGGGTAGAGTAACATCAAGACTGGGATTGACCATTGGATGATATTATCTAGGCCGGCATTAGCAACCATGAATGAACCAAGTGTAGTGATTCTTAACCATGTAAGGTAGGCAACCTTAGGGAAGAGCTTGTGGAAGTCTTGAGCGAAGGAAACAACTAAGCCCATCGCAGTGGTGAACACACCAAGTGTTACCAAGACACCCAAGAAGACTGTTCCGACATTACCTAAGTAACTAGTAACGATTTGGGTTAAAGCAGTACCACCATTAGCAGAAAGCTTGAACTTAGCCAAACTCATCGTACCAAGAAGGATTAAGAAGAAGTAAACGACAACTTCAACTGAAAGTGCCAAAGTACCAGCACGAGCTGAAAGGGAAGTTAAATCTTTACCTTTATAGCCAAGTGAACGAACAGAGTGAACAAAAGTAACACTCAAGGCGAGTAAGGCAACGGCATCGATGGTGTTGTAACCTTCAAGGAAGCCAGAAACAAGTGAACCAGATTGATAAGCAGCAGTTGCTGTGTGGTTGAAGCCACCCATTGGGTTAACGAAGGCAATCACGAAGATGATTACTAACAAAGCCAAGAAGAAGTTGTTTAAGTATTTCCCGATATACTTAACTAACTTTTGGGGGTGGGTCGTGAGGAAGTAGACTGCTAGGAAGAACACTGCTGTGAAGAGGAACATTCCTAGTGTGTATTGGCTTGGTTTCAAGAATGGTTTAGCAGCCATTTCAAAAGCGGTAGCTGCAGTTCTTGGTGTACCAAAGAATGGCCCGATAGTTAAATGAACGACGACCAAGAAGAATCCGGCGTACCAATAACCAACCGGTTTAGCCAAGTCGTAGATCCCATCACTTTTTGTGACGACAACGGCGAGGATGGCTAGTAGGGGAAGAAGTCCCCCAGAGATGATGAAACCAAGTCCGGCCATCGACCAGTTACCGCCGGCCATTTGGCCCAAGTGAACTGGGAAAATCAAGTTACCAGCCCCAAAGAACATCCCGAAGATCATTGAGCTGACCGTTAGTAGTTGGCCAGTAGGAAATTTAGTTCTCCCTTTCTTCTTTCCAGTAGGTGGTGCATCTTGTAGTGGTGTTGCACTTACTCTTTCTTGCATAGTTTTTTCCTCCAAAAAAATTTTTATTAAGAAATAAAAAGCCCTCTTCTCCAATGGAGAAAAGGGCTCAAAATTTGAACGGTACCACCTTTTATGACTATTAAAATAGCCACTCGCTTCGTCGACGACTTAACAGCTTATCAACTAGCCTGGTAATGGTGGCAGCCACAATATTCTACGTTATCGATATTGACTCGGAAATGATTTTCGATTAGTTATTCAGTGCTATCTTCCACTAACATAGCTCGCTGGGACTGAGATTAAAATAACCTACTTTTTTCCTCAAAGTTTTAATATTTCTTTAATTGATTACTAAGTATATGCCGAAATTTGGAAAAAGCAAGTCTTTTTTTAGTTTTTTTTGAATAAATAACGGATACTTGCATTAAGTAATAAAAAAAGTTATAGTTACTTACAATAAGTAAGTAAAAAATTGAAAGTAAGAGGAAAATGACGAAATACGAATTTGGTTTAAATACTTTTGGTGATGTAGCAATTGACGACAAGACTGGGGAATCGATGACCTACGGTCAAAGCTTGCGCCACTTGGTTGAGGAAGCACACCTTGCTGATGAACTTGGTCTTGATTTGTTTGCATTAGGCGAACATCACCGGGAAACAGAATAAATCAGTTGAATGTCATCCATTGACTGTTCTGCACCACATGCGA
>CAMJXI010000009.1 GCA_946409675.1 uncultured Lactobacillus sp.
ACCACCGAGATCTACACTCTTTCCCTACACGACGCTCTTCCGATCTCCGAGCAAGGCACCAGTGATTAAGCCACCGATGTGACCGTAGATGTCGACCTGGGTCATAAAGAGGTCTAGGAACAGGTTAATGGCAGCAAGTGCGAAGAACTGCTTACCAACGGCCGCAATTGGAGCATAGTCGCGGAGTTTCAAAGCGAGTACAATCACGACCCCAAAGAGGCCAAATAATGAAGTGCTGGCACCAGCAGAGATGGAAACATCACTCCCAAAAGCCAAGCTGAGTAAATTACCACCAACCCCACTGAGTAAGAAGACGCTCAAGAAACGACTTGGTCCAATTAAGGGTTCTAGTAAGGTACCGGCGTAATAGATCATCACGGCGTTAGAAGCAATGTGCAACCAGCCGATGTGGACGAATTGGGCGGTAAAGAGACGCCACCATTGTCCTTGCACGACAACTAGTGGGTTAAAGTTTGCCCCATATTTCAATAGGGTCTGCATGTTAGTACTGCCACCATCGAAAGTTTCAAGTAAGAAAACGACGAGCATAACAATTAAGAGACTCGTTGTGACTACGATATTCGAGTTAAAATAATTTTTAATTTTATTCAAAATAATATCCTTTTTAAATCGTTTTTGATTTTGCGTATTAATACATGATAACGCAAAAAATTTAAACCTCAAAAGAAAAACGTTGCAAAAAATGCCCCCAATAGAAGATTGAAGGCATTCTTAACAAATAAAAAAGCAACCGGCATAACCGCTTGCTCCTTAACTATTTAGTTTCACGATGAAGTGTAACATGACGTTCGCGAGGGCAATATTTCTTTAACTCTAAACGTTCTGGATGGTTACGTTTATTCTTCTTAGTTAAGTAAGTTCTTTCGTGACAATCTGTACATTCTAATAAGATGTTGTCGTGCATGTGATTCACCCTCTCTTGTTCAATATTAACTGTATTAGTTTACCATCTACACTGAAAAATTTCCAGTATTTATTTCGGTAAGATTAATTTTTATTTGTAAAGCTTGAAATAATTCGTGAACATCTCTTGAGCTACCGACAAATTATAGTGGGCTTCAGAACCGGCTGACAAGTTTGGAAAGACGACTGCGATGGCAATCGTTGGGTTAGATGCCGGCGCATAACCCACAAAACTTGAAGTCGAAGTTTCTGGTGGATCGGTGATTCCTGGATTCTCTGGGTCATAGTAGAACGATTGTGCGGTACCGGTCTTACCGGCAACTTCTGGTTTCAAAGTTGCCAAGGTGTGAGCAGTTCCCCAGCCATTTGAGCCGTGCACAACTTGGTAGAAGCCTTGTTTAATCACGTTCAGCTGAGCTTGGGTCCACGCAATTTTGCTTTGTGGGGTCGCCTCGGTGTTTTCGTAAACGTAGTTGGTTTTACCACTACTTGAGGTTTGGCCAACAGATTGCACTAAATATGGCTTCATGCGGTAACCGCCATTGGCGATGGTTGAAACGTATTGTAACAACTGAATGGCCGTGTAAGCGTCATAGTTCCCGTAGGATAAATCAAGGACCGACCCTGAGAGAATGTTCCCACTAGCATCAAAGGAACTCCCCTTAATCCCGGAAACTTCACCAGGCAAGTCAATTCCAGTTCTTTGGCCGAGCCCGAATTGGGCGAAGTTCTTGCGCAATGTTTCAAAGGCGGAGCTCGTCATCGAAATATATTGTTTAGGAACGTAGTTTGCTTTAACCCAACGCAAGGTTAGTTGCATCATGTAGATGTTAGAGGAAACTTCAAGGGCACTAGGTGCCGTTAAGCTACCAAAAGTCCCAACGGGATAAACAGATTTCTTAATCGGCGTTCCGGGTAAGTAAATTGGCGTATCTGGCATGGAGTTATTGGTTGGCGTAATCGTGCCGCTCATTAATCCGCCAACTACGGTAGCACCCTTAACAACGGATCCCATTACAAACGAACGGTTGATGATCCCAAGGGCATCATCGACGGTTTCACCGGTCTTAGGATTGTGTTGTAAGCCAGCCATTGCGAGCACTTTACCAGTATTTGGATCCATGGCAACAGCATAAGCACCATCAGAATACTGGGTGTCACCGGCACTCAAAGCTTGGTTATAAACTTTCTTCAAGCTCTGTTCGACCAGCTTTTGGTACTTCGAGTCAATTGTGACCGTCAAACTGCTCCCCTTGATTCCGGCGTAGGTCACGTTGTTTTGTTCAACTTGGTTATCACTAGAAACTTCCACTTCACTTAAAGTCTTGGTTCCCTTTAGAATGGATTCGTATTCTTTTTCGAGGTAACTGGTACCAACGCGGTCATTTCTGGAATAACCCTGTGCGAGGTAATAATCGAGGTTATCTTCCGGAACACCGGTCTTTTCACTCGAAACAGAACCAATCACACTGCGCATCGAGTCCCCATTAGGGTAATCCCGCGACCAGTCGGTCCCAATACCTACACCAGGAAGACTATCGAGGTGTTCACCGACAGCAGCTAGTTCTTCGTTCGTCAAATTAGTGTTCTTCAGGTAAATAGTTGATAATTGATATGCACCGCTAATCTTCTTGAAGATGACAGCGGCCGTTTGTTGGCGTTTGGTGAAGGCAAGATCTTTCTTCTCAACTTGGGCAACTAAGTGCGGATAAACGACGCTGCTGTCGAGCGCATCGCCTTTTGCGTCATAACGATATTTCCGGGGTAATTCTTCGTTCTCCTTTTGGAGGTTGTCATCATCACCCAGGTAATAATCAATTAAATCGCGCTTTGTAGGCTTCTCACTTGAGAGGTCGATATATTGGCTGAGGTTATCACTGATATTCTTAATCTTGTCCGAAACTAAGCTAACACCCTTGGTGTACGTAATCGCGTTGTTGGCTTTATTACCTACCAAAATTCTGCCTTGCGAGTCGTAAATCACCCCACGAGGGACGTTGGTAGAAATAACTTTTTGGTCGGATTTTTGCACTTCGGCTTCGAACCGAGAACCGTAGACAATCTGCAGGTAAGCAAGCTGACCAATCAGCATTGCGAAGAGCACAAAAATAATCCCCAAAATGAGATTCATCCGGTTTGGGATTGAAGCGGTATTCTTTTTATTAGGATCTTTAATTTGTCTGAGAAATTTCAATTTTGTACCAATCTTTCATCTTGCACAATTTTAGCAAAAAAAAGCTTAAATTACTATTGAACACAGGGTAAAATGTAAATATTAGAACAAATTTAAGTACCCGAGGATGGAGAACAATGGCATTTTTCAATAAAGTTTGGCAGAAAAAAAATATTACGTGGTTGGTCAGTTTTCTGCTGCCCTTTTTGATCTTCGCCGCTTACTTCATTTACCGCGGGATTGCGCCTTTTGGGGACCTCTCGATTTTAACGGTCGATTTAGGACAACAATACGTGGATTTCCTCGAGTATTTTAGGGATAACATCTTCTCACCCCAAAACTTCATCTACAACTTTAATAAAGGCTTGGGGGGCTCCTTCTTGGGGACTTTTGCTTATTACCTAGCGAGCCCCTTCAACTTCTTACTGTTCTTGTTTCCAAAGACGATGTTACCCACGGCAATCTTCTTTATTATTCTAACCAAAATCGGCTGTATTGGACTAGCCTCATTCTACTTCTTTAAAAAGAACTTTAAAAATCTCGGCAGTCTCTTAAGTATCGGTTTGAGCACAGCTTACGCTCTATCAGGATTTATCGTGACTAATCACTTTAATTTGATGTGGCTGGACTCTGTCATTCTCTTGCCGCTCTTGTTAAATGAAGTGGAAAAATTAGTCACGCAAGATCAGAAACAGAAAAGTTACCTCGTTTTCTTACTCTTTTTGACATGGTTCACCAACTTCTACACGGGTTACATGGCGGTTCTCTTTACCGGACTCTACTTTCTCACCCGCCTGGTCGAATTAAACAACAATAAATTTAAGACCTTACTCAAATACGCTTGGCAAAATATTTTAGCTCTTGGTTTGAGCGCGGTCTTGCTTTGGCCGACTGTCACTGCGCTACTGAGTGGTAAGGCGCAGAGCCAAGAGAACATCTGGCAACCCAAGTTTGAGTTTGGGCCAGAAAACTTACTGGCTAAACTGATCAGTGGAAGCTTTAACTTCAACCAGATGTCGGTGGGGATGCCTAATTTCTACTTTGGAGCGACATTGTTAGTCTTCCTATTGGGCTACTTCTTTACCCGGCGCATTCAGATTAAAGAAAAACTACTTTCGTTTCTTCTGCTCGCCTTCTTGTTACTATCCTGTACTTTTGCACCATTCATCTTAATTTGGCACTTGGGCCAATTCCCGGTCTGGTATCCCGGCCGCTTCACCTTTGCCTTGAGCCTCTTTTGTTTGGTGCTGATTGCCCGTTACCTTAATTTAGAGCCCCAGCTGATTAAGGGCAACTGGAAAGTAGTCGGTTTGCTAGTGCTCGTCATCGTGACTTTTGTGGGGAGTAAGCTCCCTGCTTTCACGTTCCTTGATAACACGAAGTTATTCACGACTATTGGTTTCTTTATCTTGGGGCTTTTGCTGATGTACTTACCTGCAAAAACCGACCTCAACTTAAAACCATTTCTGTTCGTGATCATCTTGCTTGATACAAGTGTCAACTTAATCGGCAGTTTAAACGATATCTCGTACCAAAAAAATAGTGCCTACACGAATTATACGAAGCAGGTCACCCAGGCTAGCGTCTTGAATCGCAAAAGCACGACTTTTTCAAGGCTCGAGAAGACTTTTGAACGGGACAACAACGATCCTATTTCTAACCAATACTTTGGGATTACCAACTTCGACTCAGTTTCAGATAAGAATCAGGTGCAATTCCTCGATAACCTCGGGCTGGTGACAAATGATAGTAGCGTCAACAACGCCTTCTCCACTATCGTGTCCGATAGCTTACTTGGAATTAAATACTACCTCACGGAAGATTTGGGAACTGAGAGCAAGAAGACCGTCGACTTTGATGAGATTGTCTACCGACCCGACTTGAACTTGTACCACAAACTCGGCCAGATACAACAAATCAAAGTGTACGAGAATCCGTACGCCCTGCCTGGTGCCTTTCTCACCGATAAAAAGTTAAATGACCAGATGAAGCATAACCAAACGAGTCGTCTGAACCTTGCCAATACACTGCAGGACTTCTTGCCCGCCAAAACCAACTATTTTGAACAGGTTGATCTGCCGCTACCAAGTTCGACTAACGCGAACACTAAAAAAGATAATCTGCTCTCATTCTCGGTTCAAGATAAGTCCGAACAAACCAAGGTTACTTACGAATTCACGCCCACGACGGATGATCCTTACTACCTCTCATTACCAAATTACTTTGATGAGGACAGTAAGACCCAGATTTTCGTGAATAACCACGAGATTGATAACTACGATTTGGGCAGTGGTCCCAAATTAGTCAACGTGGCCGCCAACCAAAAGACCTATCCGATCAAGATTACGTTTATTTCGCGTAAATCAATCGATTTGGGCGGTTTAGTCTTATACCGCTTTAACTTTACCAACTTCAAAAAAATCGTCGCCAAAGCGCAAGCAAACGACCTAGGTTTAAAAGTTATCGACCAACAGCACTTAGAAACGAAGACTTTCACCACCACGAACACGCAATACGTCCAGACGTTGATTCCTGCCAATGCAAATTGGCAAGTTTACGACAATGGTAAGAAAGTCACGACTTATAAGTACAACAACGCACTACTTGGGTTAAAGCTGACTAGTGGTAAACACAAGTTGACCTTCAAGTATGTTTCTAAGGAGTTGTGCCTTGGCTTAATTGTTTCAGTGATTTTTGGACTAATTTGTTTAGGTACGTGGATTTTCCGGAAACGTCAAATGAAAAATAGCTTCTAATAAAAAAAGACACTTCTGCGGAAGTGTTTTTTGCTTACTCTAATAAATAATTTTAATTTATGGTTCGTCATGCACGCTGGCGCTAGTTTTAGCGTCAGTTGCACTAGCGCCGGTCTTGCTATCAACTTGGGCAATCCCATTCTTCGTAAAGTCATAGCGTGGTTCTTCGAACTTGTCGTCCCACTGAACGTCCAAGTCATAGTCAGCAAAGAACCAGCCATCATCAGCACCGACCCAGAAATAACGGCCATCACGTTCGGTCATGGAACTCGTACTTTCAGGTAAGCCCACTCGTTTTTGAATTCCTAAAGACATTCCTTCGTGGACGGCTGTTTTGCCATAAACCTTACCAATGAAGCGAATTCCTTCACCGGGTTTTAAATTCATTTCGTCCAGATACCAGTCAAATGCCTTGTCAGAGATATTGATTTTCATTGTAAATCTCCTCTTATCTAAATTACTTTTTTGCTTATTTCACAAACTTAATTGTACCGTATTTTGGGGAAATTTTCTTGGTAATTGCTTATATTTTGTAATTAAAGTTTTCCAAAGAAAAAAGACCTTACGGTCTTTTGTGAAATTATTTATCAGCAACTTCAACTTTATCGATTTTAACATCGAACGAGCCACCCGGTGTAGTGATAGTAACAAAACTACCCTCTTTATTGCCAAGCAATGCTTTAGCAATTGGTGAATCGTTTGAAATCTTACCAGATAATGGATCAGATTCGGCAGAGCCCACAATTGTGTAAACTTCTGTTTCATCTTCATCCACGTCGGTGAAGGTAACCTTCTTACCAATCGAAACTTCGTCAGCGCTAACGCTTGTTGCGTCAATCACTTGTGCATATTTCAGCATGTTTTCGATTTGCTTAACTCGTGATTCAACAACACTTTGTTCGTCCTTGGCTGCTTCATACTCTGAGTTTTCAGAAAGATCACCGTAACTTCTAGCAATCTTAATTCGCTCGATTACTTCTGGTCTCTTTACTAATTTTAAATTTTCTAATTCTTTTTCTAATTTGACTTTACCTTCGGCAGTCATTGGAAAGCTTTGTTCAGCCATAAATATCCCTCGCTTTAATTTCTGTCATTCATACTATAAATTTTTTGGCCAAAAGTCAACCAATAATAAAATTTATTGACCGAGATCAGCATTTGTATTCAAATGTTCGTCGTAAGTCGTTGAGTAGTATACCTTACCGGTATCTAAGTTGGCAACGAAATACAAGTAGCCTTGGTCTTGATCGACTGGATTAAGCACGGCATTTAAAGATTCAAGACTTGGATTATTGAAAGGTCCTGGTCCAAATCCGGCATGAACGTACAAGTTATAAGGCGATTTAACCTTGATGTCTTCTAAAGAAAGAGACTTCTTGTGGGTGTTTAAGGCATACATTACCGCAATATCAGATTGTAATGGCATGTCGATTGCTAAACGGTTGAAGAAGACGCCCGAAATCTTAGCACGGTCAGCCTTAGTCACACCTTCACGTTCAATCAGTGAAGAAAGTGTGAGTGCTTCTTGGACAGTTAAATCCTTCGCCTTAATCTTAGCAAAGTATGGTGTATAAACTTCGTTTGCCTTTTGAACCATTTGGGTCACTAATTCTTTTAAGGTCGTCGATTTATAAACGTCATATTTTGCAGGGAACAAATAACCTTCTAAGTTATAACGCACACTCTTAGACTTCAAGCTTGAGTCGAGTAACTTAGGATATTTCTTGGCTAACGATTTGATGAAAGTATCGTTCTTCATTAACTTGAGGAAATCGTCCTTCTTAAACTTGGTGTTTTTGGCGATGGCATCACCGACTTCTTCGACGGTGACCCCTTCACGCACAAGCACACGGGCAACCACGGTTCTGGTCCCACCTGTCTGAAGTTGGTGTACAACTTCATCCAAAGACATCGAAGGAGAAAGATAAAAGTCGCCGGCACGAAAATCGGTCAGACTCTTGGTCTTGGTCCAATAGTTGAAGATAGTGGCGTTTTTGATAATTTTATTTTTTTCCAAAATGACGGCAATATCCTTGTTGGTTGAACCAATCGGGATTTTCACCTTCAGTTCAGACTTGTCACTGGTATTAAATGGTTGGAGCGCATCATGAACATAGAGCGTACCAAAAATACCGACGACCACAACTAAAACCCCAATGATTGAAAGAATCCATTTGGTTAGTTTGTGCGCAGCTTTAGTCTCAAGCTCTTGTTCAAATTGCTTTTCTTGATCAACACTAATTGGATCAGATTTTTTAGATGCCAAAATCTATTCTCCTTTTCCAAAATCGCTAAATTTGTCTAAAATCAAAACTATCTTACCACAACTTCGAGTTTTTCAGCTAAAGCATTAGTGATTTTTTCAACAGAATTAGTAATTACTTCATCGGTTAAGGTCTCTTCTTCGTTCACAAAGGTCAATTGATAAGCAACAGACTTCTTGCTTGGCGCAATCTTCTCGCCTTGGTAGACATCAAAGACAGTGACGTTTTGGAGATATTTACCGCCGTTTTCTTCAATAACCGCAACAAGCTGGTTGTTAGTTACTTTTTTATTAACGAGCAGTGAGAGATCACGTTTGATGCTTGGGAATTTAGGAGCAGGTTTAGCGTTAGTAGTTGGAATTTCCAAGTCCAGAATTGGTTCGAGGTTAATTTCAAAACCGTAAACGTCTAAAGATTTCATTTTCTTGGTCATAATTGGGTTAACTTGCCCAACTAAACCGATTAATTGGCTTTCGAGGTAGATACCGGCAGTCCGAGTTGGGTGCATGCCAGAAACCTGAATTGGTTGGTAGGAAATTTTATCGGTGATTCCAATTTGGTCAAAGAATGCTTCCACTTGGCCTTTTGCATAGTAAAAGTCGGTCTTAGCGTCGAGATGTTGCCAGTTAGTTGGATCATCGGTACCGGCATAAACGGCAGCGAGATGTTCGTATTCGTCGAATTCACCGTTGAAGGTATCAAAGACGCGACCTTGTTCGTAAAGACGGAGTTCCTTTTGGTTACGGGCAACGTTATAAGCAACGGTGTCCATAATGCCACTCAAGAGATTTTGACGCATGCTCGTCCGTTCTGAGTTCATGGGCCAGCTGACGTCGATTAAGTCGTTTTTGTTGGTGGTAAACATCTTAGCCTTTTCCTTTGAAGTCAACGAATAGTTGATGGTTTCAAAGAGTCCGAGGTGTTCGATTAACTTCTTGTAGTGGTTGATCTTGTCTTGACGACTAGAATAGCCCCCAAGAGTTTGTTGGCCAACTGGTAAGGTTGAAGGAAGATTGTCGTAACCGTAAATCCGGGCAACTTCTTCAATCAAGTCAGCGTCGATGAAGATATCAAAACGACGATTTGGCACTGTCACGGCGATTTCTTCACCAGTTGTTTCTGTGACAAAACCAAGTTGGGCAAAAATCTTTTCGATTGCGGCAGTGGTTAATTCAGTACCGAGTACCTTATTAATTTTGGTGGTCGTAATCTTAATCACTAACTTAGGCTTGTCTTGATTGTTCCCAACACAAGTACCCTCGTAAGTTTGACCCATAGCATATTTTTCGAGTAATTCAGCCGCCATGTCGGCAGCTTTTTGGGTGTTATCCCAGTTCAAGCCCTTTTCAAAACGGTTCGAAGCTTCTGAGCGCATATTGTGGCGTTGGGCAGTCTTTCTAATACTTGTACCATCAAAGACGGCACTTTCAATCAAGACGTCCTCAGTTGCATCGGTGACTTCAGAATCAAGACCTCCCATGACGCCGGCTAAGGCAACAGGAGTTTTGCCATCGGTGATAACTAAGTCTTTTGGATCCAAATCAATCATGGTTTCGTTTAAGAGTTGCATCTTCTCACCGGCGACGGCTTGGCGCACCAAGATCTCGTTAGTCTTGATGACATTAGCATCAAAGGCATGGAGTGGTTGACCAGTCTCAAGCATCACGTAGTTAGTGATATCAACGACGTTATTAATTGGACGGACACCGGCGTTCCAGAGTCTGATTTGAAGCCACATTGGGCTAGGAGCGATTTTGACACCGTGGACCTTACGCATCAAATACTTCGGAACGAGTTCTTCGTCCACACTTATCTTGAAGTCGTTGGTCCAGTCGGGTAATTCAGCTTTTGGAGCAAAATCAGCGAACTTAGGAAGTTGGTCGATAATTGCACCGACTTCGTGAGCAGCACCTTCCATTGAAAGCGTATCTGCGCGGTTAGGAGTGATATCAAAGTCAAAAATATAATCGTACATACCGAGTTCGTTGAAGACAGGAGTTCCGGGTTCAACCATGTGTTCGAAGACGTAGATTCCGTTAGCATATTGCTTAGGAACGACACTCTCATCGAAACCAATTTCTTGTAAGGCACAGATCATGCCGTTTGAAACGACGCCACGCATCTTGCTACGTTTGATCTTTTCGTTGCCGGCGATTCTTGAGCCGTGCAGTGCAACGATGACGTATTGGTCGGCGGCAACATTAGGAGCACCGCAGACAATTTGGATAGGTTCTTCTTCACCAACGTCGACTTGGGCCACTTTAAGGTGATCAGAATCGGGGTGATTTTCGATACTCAAAATATGACCGACGACGATTTTTTTGAGACCTTCCATTGGGTGGTTAACGTCAGCAATTTCAATCCCAGTACGGGTAATTTTCTCTGCTAAGTCTTTTGGATCAATCACTAAGTTCAAGTAATCTTTGAGCCAGTTGTATGAAACTAACATTATTTTGCTTCCTCCTGTTGAAACTGTCCTAAGAAACGAACGTCATTAGTATAGAAATCACGAATATCGCTAATTCCATATTTCAAAATGGCAAAACGGTCGATCCCAATCCCGAAGGCAAATCCACCGTAAACATTGCTATCAACGCCGGCATTTTCGATGACGTTTGGGTGGACCATTCCGGCACCAAGTACTTCGATCCAGCCAGTACCCTTACATGTGGCACAGCCTTCCCCATTACATTTGAAACAAGAAACATCCATTTCGACAGATGGTTCGGTAAATGGGAAGAAACTAGGACGCAAGCGAGTCTCTCTATTTTGGCCAAAAACGTGTTTTGCGACAACTTCTAAAGTTCCCTTAAGATCAGCCATCGTCACGTTTTTATCAATCACAAGACCCTCTAATTGGTTAAATTGGTGAGAATGCGTCGCATCATCATCATCCCGACGATAAACCTTACCAGGAGAAACCATCTTTAAAGGACCGTTTGCAAAATCGTGTTTTTCAAGAGTACGTGCTTGAACAGGTGAAGTTTGTGTTCTGAGCAAGTTTTCTGGATTAATATAAAAAGTATCTTGCATGTCACGAGCTGGGTGATCCTTAGGGAGGTTCATCATTTCGAAGTTATAATGATCGGTTTCGACCTCAGGACCTTGGACAACTTGGTAACCGAGTCCGATAAAGAACTTCTCTAAGTCTTCTGCCATGATGTTAATTACATGGGTATTACCGACGTTAGGTTTCTTACCAGGTAAAGTCACATCGATAGCTTCGGCAGCAAGTTTCTTTTGCATCAATTCTTCGGCCATTTTTTCTTTGGCTTCTTGTAATTGTTGGTTGAATTGGTCACGGACCGTGTTAACGGCTTGGCCGACTTCCTTGCGTTTTTCTGCATCGACGTCTCTCATGGAATGCAAAATTTGGGTTAATTCACCCTTTTTACCGACCAATTTAACCCGAATGTCATTCAAGACTTGTTCGTTTTGACTAGCCTTAATTTCCTTTTCGCCTTGTTCTTTTAACTTGTTTAATTTTTCAAACAGATCCATTCTCTTCTCCTTAAAATAAAAAAAGCTCCGCCCCAATAGATTGGGACGAAGCTTCGCGGTACCACCCGATTTTATTTAGTTAACACTAAATACACTCAGATTCGATAACGGTGAATACCGGAATTGATTAGATTCGACTCCGAAGCTGAAATTCGAGTTACAATTTAGCGGATGCTCGCACGGCCCATCCTTCGCTTTCAAAACGGTAAATCTACTAGACTTCATAATTGTCATTGCATATAATCTTAAAACAAAAAGAGCGTTAGGTCAATAACCTAAGCCCATTTATCAGCCCATTGGTGGACTTCATCCATGACTGGTTTTAAGTCCATTCCCTTTTGGGTCAAAGTATAACTGATGATACCGGATTCTTCATCCACACTACGTTTAACGATTTTGAGTTGTTCTAACTCCTTTAATCTTTCGACTAAAACACGGTCGGAGCAACTACAAACTGCATGTGCTAAATCCTTGAAGCGCATTTTGTGGGTATCACACAAGGAGCTAATGATCAAACCATTCCACTTCTTACCCAGAATTTCAAAAGAACTCACAAAATGAGTACAGAGTTCGAAATCATCTTTAGTTTTTTGTTCTATTGTTGGCATTTGATTCACCCCTTTTAAAAATAGTCTCTAAATAAACCTTATTCTAACACTTTATTATACAAGAATACTTACTAAATACAAGTTAAATTACTTAAAAATTTTATCTAATTAGACAAGTTGGTAGATTAAGATTCCGGCAGCAACGGCTGCGTTCAATGATTCTGCTTTACCAAAGATTGGAATATAGAGTTCTTGGTCGGCTTGGTCGATGACGTTGACGTTTGCACCGTGAGCTTCGTTCCCGATAACTAAACCGAAGTTTTGGGGTGCTTCATATTCAAAGACGGATTGGGCTTTATCGTTCAACAAACTAACTAAGATAGGAAGATCGTGTTCCTTGAAGTTAGCAATCGAAGCAATAATATCTTGTCTAAGAATTGGCATGTGGAATTGTGATCCTTGCATGCTGCGTTGGACTTTAGAGTTATAAAGGTCAACACTGTTGTTACTCAAAACAACACCGGTAAAGCCGGCAGCGTCAGCAGTTCTGATAATCGTACCAACATTACCAGGATCAGTTAAGTCGTCTAAGAGAACCCACTTACCATAGTTAAAGCTATAGTTACCTGGTTGGTGAATTGGCAAGACCATGAAGATGTCTTGGGAATTCTTGGTTTCGCTGAGCGAATCGGCAATCATTTGGTTGATTTGGATAATCTTACCACTTGTCATATCGACGCGGTCACTTACCTTCTCCATTGCTTCTGGAGTTGCAAGTAAGTAATAATAGCGGATATTAGCCTTTAAGGCTTCATCGACAAGATGGTAACCTTCTACAAGGTAACGACCTTCGCTTTGACGGAATTTCTTTTGTTGGAGCTTTTTCACATTTTTGATGGTTGTGTTGGCCATTGAAGTTATTTCTAACATAATCTCTCCTCATTTCTGCTAATAGCTTATAACAACCACGCTAAAAATGCTAATGAATTGTGAAAATGATACAATATATAGGTAGTTATTAACTAAAAAATTCGCTAATTTCAATTACGATACATAAAGAAGAGGCAGAAAATGATTACGAATCAGATAGTAGTGGCAGGCCTAGTCCAGGGAGTAGGCTTTCGCTGGATGACGATGAAAGTTGCAAAGGAATTGCATGTGACGGGCACGGTGAAAAACTTGGTAGATGGCCGGGTTTTGATAGTGGCACAGGCAGATCAGGAAACGATGGCTAAGTTCATTGAAAAAATAAAGGCTTCGCCAAGTCCCTCGGGTTACGTGACTGATGTCGAAATTGCAGAACTGCATGACCAAAAGAAGCTCCACTCTTTTACCGTAATCGGTTGAAAACCGCCTTTTTAAAGGGTACAATTCTAACTTAGATACACTTTGAAAGGGTTAGTTATGAATAAAAAATTAATTAAAAAGCTGGGCTTAGGAGCATTATTTCTAAGTTTGGTGCTTGTACTATCTGGTTGTGCCAAGATCGACTACGCCGCAATGAAACCACCTACGGGCTTTGGTTACGGTACAATCTACCAAATTTTTGGTCACCCACTCCAGAACTTGATGTTATGGGTTTCTGAAAAGATGGGTGGAGCAAACGGCGCTGGTTGGGGTATCGCCCTCGTTTCCTTCGTGGTTCGTCTCTTGTTACTTCCATTGATGTTACGTCAATCAAGTAAATCAACTAAACAACAAGAAAAAATGAAGGTTTTACAACCTCAAATGACCCTTGTGCAAAATGCCGTTAAGACACCTGGTATTTCACAAGATCAATCAATGAAATTAAACGCTTTGACGATGCAAATCTACAAAGAAAATAACATGTCAATGATGGGTGGGATTGGTTGCTTACCTTTACTCTTACAAATGCCTATCATGATGGGTATCTATCAAGCCGTTATTTACTCTAAAGATTTGTTCCAAGCTTCATTCTTTGGCATCAACCTTGGTAATCCTTCAATGCTTGTGACAATCATCGCCACAGGACTTTACGTAATCCAAGGCTTCATGATGACGATTGGTTTGCCAGCAGATCAGAAGAAAATGATGCAAATGAGCATGATTATGAGCCCAATGATGACCTTTTTCATTTCGGTTTCAGCCCCTGCTGCATTGGCACTTTACTTCTTGGTTGGTGGGATTATCATCATTATCCAACAACTTATCGTAACCTTTATCATCACACCTAAGGTTAAGAAAGATGTTGATCGTGAATTACAAGATTCTCCAATGAAGGAAGTTGTTACACCAGAAATTATTGCAGACATCTTACAGACTTCAGCACAACCTGCTGGGGCAACTGCAGGTGCTACTGGTGCAGCAAATGGAACGACACCTGCAAGAAATGCAGTTGAAAGTTCAGAAGTTGCTGAGAAGAATCGTTCAAGAAATGCGGGTAAACAAAACCGGCATGATGACGAAAAATAGGTAAAAAATTAAACGAAAAAGAGTCAAAAAAGTATTAATTTTGACAGAATTTAAAAATTTAAGATAAATTTAAATACTAAAAAATGGGACCTTCGATGTAAATCGGAAGTCCCATTTATGTTGCGCAATTATTTAAGTAAGTCGTCGATATCCTTAGCATCGACCTTACGTCTCTTGTAGTTAATAAAGCCTAAGTATGTGAACAAACCAATGATAGCAATCAATAAGCCACTGAGGGCAATCCCACGGGCTAAGGAGCCGGTGATGGGAAGGTTTAACTTGAGTGGTGTCTTGTTGATGAATACTAATTCTTTATTATCAGCGGTTGTGAATTCCCATGTTTGATCATCATGTTTGTCATAACCAGTCAATTCTTGTTGAACAACTTTATATTTAGCTCCTTGAGGCACATCAGTAATTGTAACGAGTCCTGTATTTTTATCAGAAGTATAAGTTGCTGGGTTTTGACTAGGACTACCAGAGTCAGTTCTTTGAACTGAGAATAGGACACCTGGTAAGACCTTACCATTCTCATCTACAGCTTTAATTGTTAAGGTTGCAAGCTGTTTTAAGATGTAAGTTTGTACACCATGTGTTGCAAGTGGTGTATATGTCGCAGAAAAATTCAAAGGATTTACAAATTTAGCATCTGTAACGTCTTTTGCTGTGACTAAAACAGAATTGTCTATTTTCGTTACTTGCCGCCACAATTTAGCTCCAGCTGTTGTTGTAGCAACGGTAGCATTTGGAACATTTATTGGTTTTAAAACACTAGATCCAAAGGTGATGCGTTCAAGCAATGGAGCGTTTGAAATCATTCCATCCACCACAGAAGTAGCATCGTTTTTTAATCTCAAACCACTTAAATCTAAAGTTTTAAGTGCTGGAACATTGCTAACCATGTTACCAAGTTCAATTTTTGAAGCAGTTGAAGTAGCTGCTGCTGGATCGTGTCCGAGTGTAATTTTTTGTACATTGGTCATGCCGGCAAACATATTAACCCCACCGGCAAAACCTGATAAATCCCAATTTGAAAGGTCTACCTCTGTAAGAGAAGAAACGCCTTCAAACGCGCTGTTCATTCCACCAGCTCTCTTAGTATTCCAAGTGTTAATACCAGTAATTTTATTTAAAGACTTATCCCCTTTAAATAAGTTTGGGAACCAAGTTAAACTTTGCTCGGTCAACGCTGGATTAAAAGGCTTATCGGGATAAACCCATGAAACATCGATAGTTTCTAAAGCCGTCATATCTCTAAATGTATTCTCCATCCTTTGGAGGTTGCTCATGTTTAATCCTGAAAGATCAAGATTTCTAAGTTTACTATCACCTTGGAACATAAAATTCATCGTAACCATCCGGGAAGTATCAAATAATTGATTACCGGCAGCATCCTTAGATGTAAAAGTCTCCAAATTAGTCAAATATGCAAACATATGTCGTCCAGAAGCTGGAAACCCACCAGTACTAGTATTATTTGGATCAACGGTAACTTTACCATCAAAGATAACTTTTTTGATCATTGTTTGGTATTTTCCACCATTTGCAATATAGAATGCATTTTTATTCTGATTATTGTCCATGGTAGGAGTTGAACCAGCACCTAGGTGTAAGACACCACTCATATCGATATACCATTTAACACCGGTTGAAACATCGGTTCCGAGAATACCCTTTGCTTGAACTTGTTGTTTTACACCCGCAGCGTTAATTTCAGCATCAGAATACATCTTGATATTATATGGATCTTTTGCATTGATATACAATTTTAAATCATTGGCAGTACTTGTTGCAGTACCGAAGTCACCGGTATTATTCACCGGAGAGGCATTTGTAGAAGACCAAAAATTGTTGTTGGCAACTATTGGGTCCTTAGTATAAGTCACATCAATTGAACCTGTTTTAGTTAATGTATCAAAGTCACTTGGGCCACTAAAAGAATATGTGTTACCATCTTCTTGATACCTAAACTAGCTACACCTTTATCATCAGTAACCCGGCTATAAAATACC
>CAMJXI010000010.1 GCA_946409675.1 uncultured Lactobacillus sp.
GATTTCCATTGGTGACTGGAGTTCAGACGTGTGCTCTTCCGATCTCCAATATCCATTCCCATTGTCTTACCTTTCAAAACAACTTCGGCAGCTGCTTGGAGGTCATCTCTTGGGATATGAAGTGCCCTGGCGAAATCATTAGTAGTCCCAGCAGGGATAATCGCCATCTTTGGTCGATTTTCAAGCGGTGCAACACCGTTTACGACCTCGTTGATTGTACCATCCCCGCCGGCAGCGACGATTAAATCAAATCCTTCGACTGCAGCTCTAGTAGCTTCTTTTTTCGCAGAGAGTGGCTCTACGGTAGTTTGATAGGCACTAGCCTCGTAACCAGCCTTTTCTAAAGTGTTTAAAATCCCAGCGACGTTGCCAGGCATTTGCTCATTTCCAGAAACCGGATTATAAATTAAGCGCGCTTTTTTTACCATGATTCGCCTCATTACTAGTTTTTAAATTAACGTTTGTTTAATTCCTCTAACAAGAATTTATTAACCATCTTCGGATTTGCTTTACCACGTGATTCCTTCATGATTTGGCCGATTAAGAAGCCGATTGCCCGGTCCTTACCATTCTTGAAGTCCTCGATTGATTGGTCGTTTTTGTCCAAAATACCGTTGATCATTGGTAGCAAGACATCAGGATTTGATTCTTGGACCATGCCTTTTTCTTCAACGAAGCTCTTTGGCTCTACACCCTTAGAAATTGTTTCTTGGAAGACCTTCTTCGCAATCTTCGAAGAAATAGTTCCGTCAACAATCAACTTAATCATGGTTGCTAAATGTTCTGGTGTCAACTTTGTAGCTGCCAATTCGAGTTTCTGATCATTTAAGTAGGCGTTAACTTCACCCATCAACCAGTTTGAAGCAAGCTTAGCATCTGCGCCGTCTTTAACAGTTTCGTCAAAGAAGTTCGACATTTCAAGTGTTTGGGTCAAAATTCCTGCATCATATTCTGGAATTTCCAGCTCATTGATGTAGCGTGCTCGACGTTTGTCAGGCATTTCAGGAATAGACTTTTGAATCTCATCCACCCATTCAGCATCAATGTAAAGTGGTGCTAAATCTGGTTCTGGGAAGTAACGGTAATCGTCTTTACCTTCCTTGACACGCATCAAGTAAGTTTGACCAGTTGGTTCGTCAAAACGACGAGTTTCAGGGCGAATCTCACCACCTGCTAAGACAATCTTAGCTTGACGTTTTTCTTCGTAAGCAAGACCCAACTTAACGTGGTTAAACGAGTTCAAGTTCTTAAGTTCTGATTTGACGCCATATTTTTCTTGGCCGATTGGACGAATCGAAATGTTGGTATCAACACGCATTGAACCTTCTTCCATCTTAACGTCAGAAGCACCAGTAAATTGGATTGTTTGTTTCAATTTTTCAAGATAAGCATATGCTTCATCTGGGCTAGCAATATCGGGTTTTGAGACGATTTCGATTAAAGGTGTACCTTGACGGTTCAAGTCAACGTATGAGTAGCCATCGTCCGCATGGGTATTTTTACCCGCATCTTCTTCGATATGCATCTCTTCAATCCCAATTTTTTTCTTCTTACCGTCAACTTCGATTTCGATGTAGCCATCAGTAGCTAAAGGAAATTCGTATTGGGTAATTTGGAAAGCCTTGGGGTTATCAGGGTAGAAATAGTTCTTCCGGTCAAAGTGCGTGTAAGGTGCAACCTTGGCATGAAGTGCAAGAGCTACCATAATTCCTAAGCGGTAGGCATTTTTATTGAGCGTTGGTAGAACTCCGGGAAAACCGAAGTCGATCACGTTCGTATTCGTGTTTTGTTCAACCCCAAAGAGGTTAGCTGAAGGACTGAATAATTTAGTTTTTGTCTTTAATTCAACGTGAACTTCAAGTCCGATTGTTGTTTCAAAATTCATCATTAATCCTCCATTCCTGTTGGTGTTTTTTCGTAGAACTTGTTTTGACTCTCGATAAAGCTGGCAACTTTAAAGATGCTACCTTCGTCGAAGTGGTTAGCCATGATTTGGAAACCGACTGGCATTTCGTCAGCCATTCCAGCAGGTACTGAAGCTGCAGGCACACCAGCCAAGTTGGCACTGATGGTCAAGATATCGTTAGCATACATCGTCAATGGATCAGAAATTTCTTCACCAATTCCAAAAGCAGTTGTAGGAGAAGTTGGTCCCACAATCACATCGTTATCCTTGAAAATCTCTTTGAAATCTTCGACAATCAAAGTCCGAATTTGGGAAGCCTTCTTGAAGTAAGCATCGTAATAACCGGCTGAAAGTGCGAAAGTTCCTAACATGATCCGGCGTTTAACTTCATCACCGAAACCTTCGGAACGTGATTTCACATAAACGTCTTCCAAATTATTCACATCAGTTGCTCTGAAGCCATAACGGATTCCGTCAAAACGTTGGAGGTTACTTGAAGCTTCTGAAGAACCAATCAAGTAGTAAGTTGGTACAACGTATTTAGTATGAGGAAGACTGACGTGGTTGATGACCGCACCGTTTTGTTCCAACAAATCAATTGTATTTTGGATAACTTCCTTGATTTCAGGTTTCACGCCTGCGCCCATGTATTCTTCAGGTACCGCCACGCGTAAACCGGTGATATCTTGGTTCAAGAATTGGGTGTAATCAGGCACTTCACGTTTAGATGTAGTTGCGTCCTTATCGTCATAACCGGCGATTGCAGTCAACACTTGGGCTGAATCACGCACGCGTTTAGACATCACACCAATTTGGTCAAGGCTTGAGCCAAAGGCAATCAAACCCCAACGTGAAACGCGGCCAAAGGTTGGTTTAATTCCGAAAATTCCTGTGAAGGAACTTGGTTGGCGAATCGAACCACCAGTGTCTGAACCAAGAGCAGCAATGACTTCGCCACTAGAAACAGCAGCAGCTGAGCCACCTGACGATCCACCAGGTACTTTTGTGAGGTTCCAAGGATTATGCACTTCACCAAAATAACTGGTTTCATTGGAAGCACCCATGGCGAATTCGTCCATGTTAGTCTTCCCAACGATTGTCATCTGGTTTTCTTTTAGTTTTGAAACAACTGTTGCGTCATAAACGGGCATGAAGTTGTCCAAAATATGGCTTCCGGCAGTCGTCTTCACACCATCAGTGACGATGTTGTCTTTGACCGCAATAGGTACGCCAGCTAAGGGATTAGACAAGTCGAGGTCGGTTGCTACTTCGACGTCTTTATTCACTGTGATAAAAGCGTTCAACTTTTCATCTTTTTTAGCGATTGTGCTAAAGGTTTCGTTGGCCAATTCTTGAGCCGTTACGGAACCGTCTTTTAATTTTTGGTTGAGGGAATCAATTGTCTCATTTGAAATATTCATTATTTTTCTTCCTTATCAAGAATTGATGGCACTTTGATAAAGCCGTCTTTAGTTTCAGGGACGTTTTTCAGTAATTGTTCCCGAGTTTGTGATTTAACCACCACATCTTCACGGTAAACATTTTGCACGTCAATAATCTGGGTCGTTGGTTTAACACCCGTCGTATCAACTTCGCCCAATTCATTGGCCATTTCAATAATTGAATCCATTTGGGGCGTGAACTTAGCTAGTTCTTCGTCGTTAAATTTAAGTTTTGCAAGACTTGCAACGTGAGCAATTTCTTCTTTTGTAATCATTTACTTAGCACTCTTCCTAATTAAAAATGTGAACGTAATACTCATCATCCGGTTTGTTCTTCGAGATCAAGGCTTGTGTATCACTCACCGATTCAATCTTAATTTCTATTTTAGCATTTGTCGGTAAGAACTTTTTAGCATTCGACAAGACTAATTTGGCAAAACTATTAATTTGTGAGTAGCCGTAAAATTGCGTGGTAATCGAGATATCCATCGCCGTCAATTGGTTGTCTTGGTAAGTCAAACGACCAATGACGCCAGAGATATTCGGGAAGTAACCTTGAATAGCAGCCTTAAAATTGGTGAAGCCTTCGGCATCATTTGAATTGATGGCCTTCTCATCACCAATAGTTGGCAAGACTTGGGTCTTATTGTTGACCGTGACCCACTTATCGACCTTGTTACTGTCCTTATTCACAACGCCATAAAGGAAGTAAGTTCCACCGACCAACGAGTCCTGCTTAGTTTTATCAAAGAGACCAATCAACAACGGAATGCTCTTTGTGGCCTTCTCTTTACGCAAGCGAGTGACGATCTTTTCGGCCATCTTCTTCCCTTCGGAAGTTTGTTTTGCCCGAGAAATTTCATCCTTGTATTGCGCACCGTCTTTGACCTTGGTGAAGTAATCAACCGAGTTCAGACCAAGGCCGATACTCATGCCACCCAATGCATAAGAATTGTTGCTACCCGTGAGGTAATCTTGTTCCAAGATTTGTTCGAGGTAGTAAGGATTTCGTTTGCCGGCGTCCTTCTTCTTATTATCGACTGGGTTTAAGCCCTCTTTATTGGTCTTCTTGTCGTAACGACCGAGCCAATTACTAACGGTTCCTGTGGTCAAAATTTGGCCTTCTTGGAAGACATACTTGTTGGGCGAGAACTGTTTGGTTGAAAGCTCCACCAGTTCACTCTCAAAGTTTTTGGTGTCTACGTCGTTACCGTTAGTGGTCGCAGCCATTCCAGCTGTTTTACCGGTCTTGTATTGACCGTTCCGCAAAAGAACGCTGTATTGACTATCCGTCGTTCCAGTCGTTTGGTAACTCTTTTTCTTTGAAGTGGTTGTCGCGTTGTTTGAAAGATCTGAGTCCTTCAAATTGCCACACCCTGTCAACACAAGCAAAAGTGCGCCCGCAACAATAATTTTAAAGATTTTTTTCAAGGGATTCCTCCGCTACTCTAATTCCTTTAATGCCTCGGCTTCCGTTAGTAATGCTACCCCTAACGTTTGTGCCTTAGTATACTTACTGCCTGCGTCTGCCCCGTAAATCACGTAATCCGTCTTCTTTGAAACAGTTCCCGTGACTTTTGCACCGAGTTCTTGCAGTTTTTGGGTTAATTCATTTCGTTTATAATGCTCTAATTTACCTGTTAAAACGACCACTTTATCCTTGAAAAAATTCTCGGAAATGTCGTTATCGTTTGGCCCCAAATAAGTGAGATTGACGCCCGAATTCTTAAATTCACTGACCAATGTTTGAGCGTTCTCTTGGTCAAAATAAAAACGTAAAGAGCTAGCAATCGTGTCTCCTATTGTATCAATTGCGGTCATGTCTTGCACCGTTGCTTCCATAAGCTTATCTAAATTTTCATACTTTTTCACTAAAAGTAAAGCAGCTTTGGCACCAACGTTGCGAATCCCCAGTCCAAAGAGCAATCGTTCAACCGAATTAGATTTACTCTGTTCAATGGCCTCTAACAAATTGTTGATGGACTTTTCTTTGAAACCGTCTAGCTGAGCAAGCTCATCGTAGGTTAATTTATAAAGGTCGGCGACGTCGTTAATCAGTTCTTTAGCAAAAAGCTGTTGGACAATCTTGGGTCCTAAACCGTTAATATTCATCGCGTTTCTGGAAGCAAAATGGGTCAAGCCCTCTTGAATTTGGGCCGGGCAACTTGGGTTGATGCAGCGCAATGCTACTTCGTCTTCTAAATGAACCAAAGTCTGGCCACAAGAAGGACAAGCTGTTGGAATTTCATAAGGAACTGAGTCCGCCGGTCTCTTAGCTAATACAACCTCTGAGACTTCAGGAATAATATCGCCGGCCTTATGCAGTTTAACTGTGTCGAATAATCGCACGTCTTTTTGCAAAAGCAAGTCCGAGTTATGAAGCGTTGCCCGAGCAACTGTGGTCCCCGCTAGTTGGACGGGATCCATCACGGCTGTGGGTGTTACGACGCCAGTTCGGCCAACCGTCCATTCGATATCACGGACGACTGTTTCGGCCACTTCTGGTTCGAATTTGAACGCAATTTCCCAGCGAGGATCCTTGGCCGTATTGCCAAGCTGTTCTTGTAAGCTCAAATCATCGACCTTGATGACAACCCCGTCGATGCCGTAAGGTAAATCATCGCGATCATGTTCATACTTATCGATAAAGTCGAAAATCTCTTCCAAGCTCGTTCCTTTGATTGAGGTTGGATTAGTCGCAAAACCCCATTCTTTCATCTTTTGAATAGCTTGATGTTGGCTGGTGACTTCTTCGGGTGCATTCACAAAAGTGTAGATAAAGGTACTTAATTTACGAGCTTTAGTGACGTTAGCATCAAGTTGCCGTATTGAACCTGCCGCGGCATTTCTGGGATTAGCAAAAGTTGATAGACCATCTTGGTCACGTTTTTGATTTAATTCTAAGAACGCACTTTTAGGCATGTAACACTCGCCGCGAACCTCAATTGTTAAAGGTTCAGGTAGAGTTTGCGGAACGTCTGCAATCGTCAAAACATTCTTGGTCACATCTTCACCAATCGTCCCGTTTCCTCGCGTTGAGGCACGGAATAGTTTGCCGTTTTGGTATTCCAACGATAGGGATAAGCCGTCTATTTTTAATTCGATATTATACTCGACCGGATGGCCGATTTCTTTTTGAATCCGCGCGTCAAAGTCCGTTAATTCTTCTTTGGAAAAGACATCACCCATTGAGAGCATCGGAATCGCGTGGGCAACTTTGGGTAAGTCCCCACTGGTCGCTCCCCCGACTTTTTGCGTGATTGAGTCTGGTGTTACTAGTTCCGGGAAGAGTTGTTCCAACTCTTCCAAGCGATTGTAGCTGACATCGTAAACGGAATCTTCAACTACGGGTGCGTCTTTGACGTAATAAGCTTTCGCCCAGTCATCTAATTGTTTGCGTAAAGCGGAAATTTCTAGTTCTGCGTCTGTTTTGGTAATCTTCTCAGCCATTAAAAACTCCTTTACTACGTGTTAGCCCTTCTTGATTGGGGCAAATGCTGCCAAAAGATGTTTAATTCCTTCATTTGGAAAGGCGATATCCATCTCGAGGTCTTCACCGTTACCGGCAACTGAAACGACTGTTCCTTCGCCCCAAGCCTTATGAATTGCTTTGTCACCGACACTCCAAGCGGCCTTTTCGGCACCTACTGAGCCGGCTGCCTTTGCCGTCTTCTTGTGGGCCTCGCTGCGGTAAACTGTCGCGGTTGCGCGGTCGTTTTGACTCGTAAATGGCGCTTGGACTGATCGGCCCATCCGGGGTTTTGGTGTATTGTTGCGTAAGAAAACGTCGCTCATCTTGGTTGTGTTTTCTGTTTCTAAGTCTTCATCGGAAATTTCGCCGATGAAGCGTGATGGTGCGTTGTTTTGAGTTCGACCATACAGCAAACGGCTGTATGTATTGATAAGATATAGTTTTTGACGGGCACGGGTGATTCCGACGTAAGCCAAGCGACGTTCTTCTTCGACTTCATTTTCGTCAAGCAAGGTGCGGGCTGAAGGGAAAATCCCTTCTTCAAGTCCAACTAAGAAGACTACTGGGAATTCCAGTCCCTTAGCCGCGTGTAAGGTCATCAAGGCCATTTGGTCGTCTTGATTTTCCAAATCGTCTTGGTCGGATAAGAGTGAGACTTCCGCTAAGAAGTCGCTCAAACGGCCAGTGCTTTCTTCGGTTGGTTCGTAGCTGTCGTCAAATTTCTTGGTTACTGACAAAAATTCGTCGATATTTTCTAGACGAGTGTCCGCTTCAAGCGTTTTTTGTAAACGTAAGCTCTCAGCGTAGCCAGAATCTTCCAAAATTTTCTCGGTAATGCCAGTGACCGAATGTTCGGCCGAATAGTTAATGGTATCGACCAAGAACTGCGCAAATTCGCTAATGGTCTTGGCTACCTTGCCGCCAATTGGGGATAACGCAATGTTTTGCATCCCTTCAAAAAGTGACCAGCCGTGACTTTCACTAAACTCAGTCAATTTATCTAAGGTACCTGGTCCCACGCCTCGTTTAGGGGTATTGATGACCCGGTTAACACTCAAGGAATCAGCCGGATTTGTGATCAAGCGTAAGTATGACAAAATATCCTTGATTTCCTTACGGTCGTAGAACTTGTGTCCGCCGACAATCCGGTAGTGGATTCCTTGTTTAATCAAGCCTTCTTCAATTGAACGAGATTGGGCATTCGTCCGGTAAAGGACTGCGAAGTCTTGATACTTGCGGTCGCCCGTCTCGACTGCTTCCTTAACTTTGCTTGCAATGTAACCTGCTTCGTCGGATTCGCTTTGGGCACGGTAATAGGTGATTGGTTCGCCCTTACCTTGGTCCGTCCATAATTCCTTTGGTTTACGGTTAGCATTATTATCAATCACATCGTTTGCGGCACTCAAAATATGGCCGGTACTCCGATAGTTTTGTTCGAGCATGATGGTTTTGGCTTCTGGATAATCTTCTTCAAAGTTCAAGATATTTTCCATGTTTGCACCACGCCAACCGTAGATACTTTGATCGGCATCCCCAACAACACAGAGATTGCGGTACTGGGCTGCCAACATATTAACTAATTGATATTGAGCTTCATTGGTATCTTGGTATTCATCGACGCTGACAAATTGGAATTTGTTTTGGTAGAAGTGCAGCGTTGGTTTGTCCAACTTGAACAACATAATGGTATTCATGATCAAATCGTCGAAATCCATCGTCTGATCACGCTGTAAGTTCTTTTGGTAATCTTGGTAAACTTCACCGACTACTCTGTCAAAAGGCGATCCCACCTTGTTCTGGAACGTATCAGGGTCAATCAGTTCGTTCTTGGCGTTACTAATCTGGCCTAAAATGCTCTTAGGGTCATATTGCTTAGGGTCGTAGTTCAAACGTTTCAAAATTCGTTTGACCAAAGTTAATTGTTCTGCGGGGTCGGCAATCGTAAATGAGCGCGAAAAATTAATTGTCTCGGCTTCGCGACGCAGAATTCGCACACAAAGAGCATGGAAAGTGGAAATCCAAATATCGTTGGCCACTTCTCCCAATTGCACTTCGATCCGGTCGCGCATTTCTTTGGCTGCTTTATTCGTAAAAGTAATCGCTAAAATATTCCAGGGATTAACATGTTTTTCCTCAACTAAATAAGCGACCCGGGTGGTCAAGACGCTCGTCTTTCCTGATCCGGCTCCTGCCATTACTAAAAGTGGACCGTCAGTTGTTTTCACGGCCTCTTGTTGTTGTGGGTTTAATCTGCTAATTGCTTGCTCTAAATTCATCTAAAATTACCTTTCGAACATAATGTTTTCTAACTAAACAATTATAGCAGAAATTAGCCTTTCTTGTTGATTTTGCCAAACAAAAAACCAAGTCAATTTTGGAAGAAATCAACTTGGTTTTGGTTTAGAAATTAATTGTTTTTTTATCGATTTGTGCTTCGTCGTAATCGTCAGTTGTCACGTTTTCGTCAATTTCCTTGTCGAAGGCGTCTTTACCATTCAAGACGACGTTCAAGACAACAGAAGACAAGATAGTGATGACAATCCCGTTTGATAAGAGCAAACGAAGAGTTTGTGGTAAGACACTGAAGAAGTTAGGGTAGAACGTAATTCCAAGACCCATTCCGGCTGAAACAGCCACAATCAAAAGATTCTTTTCATTGTCGAAATCCACGTTTTTGAGCATCTTCATTCCTTGAACGGCTACCATGCCGAACATCACGAGCATCGCTCCCCCAAGAACTGGTGAAGGAATAATTGTTGCGAGTGCGCCGACCTTAGGAAGTAAGCCTAAGAGGATTAAGAAGCCAGCTGCATAGTAGATTGGTTTCTTAGTTTTGATACCAGTCAACTGCATCAAACCAACGTTTTGTGAAAAACCAGTGTATGGGAAGGTATTGAATACACCACCCAAGATAACTGCGATACCTTCAGCCAAATATCCCTTACGTAAGTCGGCTTTTTTCAGCTTCTTACCAACGATATCGCTTAGCGCAAAGTACACACCGGTCGATTCGACCAGCGTCGTCATCATAATTAGGATCATTGTAATAATAGATGAAATTTCGAACTTTGGAGTCCCAAAATAGAAAGGTTGGGGCAAATGGAACCAAGTTGCATCGATAACTGGTTGTAAGGAAACCTTACCCATCAACGCCATGGCGATAGTTCCGGCGACCAGTCCCACAAGAACTGAGATAGCCCGGAAGAATCCTTTACCAAAAGCATTGACCAAGATAATCACGATCACCGTTCCGAAACCGATGATCAAGTTAGTTGGGTTAGCGAAATCTTTGGCAGCGGAGTTACCGCCACCGATGTTTTGAAAAGCAATGGGAATCAGTGATAAACCGATAACCATAATCAACGTTCCCGTAACGATTGGTGGGAATAATTTCTTTAATTGGGCAAATGCGCCAGAAATTAAAACAATAAAGATACCTGCGGCGATAATTGCGCCGTACATATATTGAATACCGAATTCCTTACCAATCATTTTTAAAGGTTCAACCGTTTGAATGGCACAACCTAAAACAACGGGCAACCCAACCCCAACGAAGCGATTCGTTTTTAGTTGGATCAATGTGGCTACACCACACATGAAAATATCAATTGAGACCAAATAAGTCATTTGTTCGGCTGAAAAGCCGAAGGCTCCACCTATTAATAGGGGAACTAATACCGCTCCAGAATACATTGCTAGTAAATGCTGGAGCCCCAATACTGCTGCTTGTCCATTTGATACTTCTTTATTTTGCACGTTGATTAATCCTCCCTGAAGACTACTTGACCGTCTTTAAATTCCTTGATCCGAGCTAATGATTCGACCTTTATTCCCTTTTGGTCTAAGATCTCACGACCCTTTTGGAAGCTCTTTTCAATTACTACTCCGACGCCAACAAGTTCTGCTCCAGCTTGGTTGATAATATCTAACAAGCCTTCGATTGCTTGTCCGTTTGCTAAAAAGTCATCAATAATCAAAACACGATCGTTCTTGCTTAAGAACTTGTGTGAAATACTGATTTTATTGCTGACTTGTTTTGTGAATGAGAAAACTTCTGAAGAATAAATATCATCCTTCAAAGTTAATGATTTGTGTTTTCTTGCAAATACAACTGGTACCCCAAATTTTAAACCAGCAAATACTGCGGGTGCTATTCCTGAAGATTCTACTGTCAGAACCTTAGTAATAGGTTGGTCATCTTTGAAGAGTCGATAAAATTCGTCACCCATTTCATCCATTAAAATTGGATCAACTTGGTGGTTTAAGAAACTATCAACTTTCAAAACGTCTTCGCCAAGAACTTGGCCGTCTTTTTTGATCCGTTCTTCTAATAACTTCAACTTCCTCACCTTTTCCTTTTCCACAAACAATATGCAAGTATCATAACAAATAATTCGTGTTTTGTGAACATTTTCTAGTCAAATTTTGTGAGTTTATACTGATTGATCAGGTTTAGCAGTTTTTCGGAATATTCGGGATCGGTGGCATAGCCATCCTTTTGAAGCGCTTTAGCTGCTTCTGCGACAGTACTGGCGTTTAATACATCTATGTATTGGTTTGAATTCCAAGTCGTCCCATTAACGAACAATAATGCATGATCCTCTATGGAAGATGCGTAACTGTTGTAAACCCGGAAACGGTCGTTAATTGTAACCCATTCACCGTCGACATATTCTTGGGTTTCCAGAATCTTCGTATTGGCAGGATCAGAGCCCTTCACACCGAATAAATTATTATATTTACTAGCTAACCCG
This sequence comes from uncultured Lactobacillus sp., assembly GCA_946409675.1. Taxonomy (GTDB): domain Bacteria; phylum Bacillota; class Bacilli; order Lactobacillales; family Lactobacillaceae; genus Amylolactobacillus. The sequence continues at coordinate 11,575 of CAMJXI010000010.1, forward strand.
CTCCGCCCAAAATCACTCTCAAGTGCTGCCTGAGCAATCGTCAGTGACGGGAACAAACCGTACTGCTTGTTAATCGGTTTGGCGTCAGCTGCTACCTTATTAATAAAATTGATTTTTAATTGATATTCTTTTTGTTTAGCTAGTTCTTCTTGGCGTTGTTCGTTGACTACCGCCTGATGGTTACGCCAGTAGGTACTGAGGGCAAAGATAAAGACAAGGCCAATGATTACTAGAAATACCTTGGTCAAATTGGTAACTTTTTTTGCTCTAACGTAGCGTGATCTTCTCTTCAAAAACTAACTCCTTTGGAAAAAAAAATCAGCCCGAAGGCTGACCCAAAATGATTAATTATCTTTTGTTAACGTTAACGGCTTGTGGTCCGCGATCGCTTTCTTCGATATCGAATGAAACAGCTTGACCTTCTTCAAGAGTCTTGTAGCCGTCACCTTGGATAGCTGAGAAATGTACGAATACATCGCTACCATCTTCACGAGTTACGAAACCGTAACCTTTTTCTGCGTTAAACCATTTAACTGTACCGTTTTCCATTGTAAAAACTTCCTCCTTGGGAATATTCATCTATTATTGTAATTATTGCTTGGTACGTGTGGAAGAAAGTCTTACTAGAAAAACATACAACCAGTTATTACCACTCATAAATACAACTTGAATCTTAGCATACATAAACTCAGATAACAAGTTTTTAACGACTTTTTGGCGTATTCTTTTTTTAGTAATATGATATTATGGAGTATGAAAACACGGGGTGATAACAATGAAGATCAGTAAAAAAATATTAGTCTTATTATTAGTACCTATCCTCTTTTTGACTGCATGTGGCGGTAGCGCTATTACAACGAAGAGCAGCCTGATTGAGCAAACCAAAGATTTTAAGGTGAGCATCAATAAACAAGATAAGCTACTGAGCTCCCTTACAAAAGAAATTTATTCAAACCAAGACTCTTTTAGGAAACTATCTAAAAAAGACGCCTATGAGGGTATTACGGCCGAATTAGAGGACAGAAAAGAAATGTTGGCTAAGTTAACTGACGAAGTTAAGCTGCAAGCTAATATCACCGAAAATTTCAACAAAACAATTAAACAAGATAGCAAAAACTTCCCCATTGATGAATTAAAGAGTTTAACACAAAGTGAAGAAATCATCCAGATGGATAGCACGACCTTCAATCAGTACCTCGATAAAGCAACCAACCTCGAAAAAACAATCGGTGATTCTTTTGGTAAAGAGGACTACACCCAAGATCAACTCGATACCGATGTAGCATTGCTCAACCAATACTACGGTTCATTGAGCCAACAACTAGAGATTTGGCAGGTCAACGTGGCGCGTGTTAAACAAAACACGAATAACTTGTTGAAGATGTTGAATTAAGAGAAACAAGAAATCAATTAAAAAATGGAGTGCGAAATTCGCACTCCATTTTTTTGTAAATTTTTAAATTAAGAATTCCTCATTCTGTTAAAGACTTTGGCAAGTGGCAACGTGATGATTGGCGTAAATATTGCCGTCGCTGTCGCTTCAACAATTCCGTTGAAACCAAGCACCGTCAGCAAAATCCAAATTAATGGACTGTTGTTACCCAACATACCAAGCTTTCCGGTAACCATAGTTGGGTCGCCCATAAAGAATAATGATGTGAAGGCAATTACCAACAAGGTGTTGGTTGCTGCTGTGACAAAGCCACTCAAGGCATAGCCGAAGACCACGACTGCCTTGTTCTTATTCTTCTTGAAGGCTGAAGCAACCAAGCCACTGAAGAGTCCCATTAAGGCACGTGGCACGACTGCAATGACGACGTTTTGGAAAAGCATCAAGGACAATGGATCTGCCGGTTGGGTGTATGCCACGAAGAGTGACATCAATCCGGTAAACGTCCCGAGAATCAAACCGGATTTTGGCCCCAACAAAGCTCCGGCAATTGAAACGGTTAAGACCAGGGTTGAAATTGATGGTAACGCAGGAATAATCCTAATGTAACCCAGGTTTGGAATCACTGATTGCAAAATAATTAAAGCTGCAAAGATTGCAATCAGCGTTAAATCTAGTGTTTTCTTATTACGCATTTTTGTGTTTTCCCCCTAAATGGTATACCAATGTAAAGAGTATAACGAAAAAGAAAAAACCTGACAACAATAAAGTGTCAGGTTTATGTAATGCGGGTAAGAAGATTCGAACTTCCACGACCAAAAGGTCACAAGATCCTTAGTCTTGCGCGTCTGCCAATTCCGCCATACCCGCGTACTTGAATAGATTATCAAAGATTCAAGTACTTGGCAAGCGCTTTTTGTAAAATAACGCCATATTATTCCTATTTGAGTAAGATTAGACCACTATGACATTTGCCACAGACCACTTGTCTTAAATTTAAGGCACGTTGGCGGGGGTAGATTAGCTTGCATCCCTGACACTGGTAACGGTACTTCACCGTTTTCTTCTTACGTAAACCAATATCTGGTGCATAACGACTCCCACCCACCTTTTTCAACAAAAGCTTAAAATCACGGTCCTGGTGGCGATAGCCTAAATGAGCGAGATGCAAGTGATAGTGCGTCAATTCATGCTTAATAATGCCAATCAATTCGGTTCTTCGTTCAGGCACCAAATAGTGCACGTTGAACTCAAGGTGGTGGTCGGCTAGATGATATCGTCCGCCGGTCGTCTTGAACCTCCGGTTGATTTTTGCTTGATATTTAAAAGGTTGCCCAAAATAAGCTAGTGAGATTTCCTCAACTAATTTTTGTAATTCTACTTCTGTCAAAATTTGGCTCATTATTTTCTCCAACAAAAAAAACAGACTAAAAGTCTGTTTTCCATTCTAACATATGGTTTAAAAATTTAATTATTTTTTGCCCATGCGACGTTGCACGAACTTCACTATTTCAACAATGACAAGCATTGCGACACCAGCACCAAAGACAACTGCCCATTGGATTGGATCAAGTGGCGTTACGTGGAACAAGCCGTTAAATCCAGGAATGAGGATAGTTGATGCTAAGAGTACGAATGAGACAAGGATTGAAAGGTTGAACATCTTGTTAGCAAAAGGATGAATGCTGAACAATGATTGGTGCACTGACTTAACGTTAAAGGCATGGAACAATTGGATTAAACCAAGCGTGACATAAGCCATTGTCAAAGCATCAGCATGAAGCATCTTAGGATCGTTTACGTGTGGCCCAATGTGTAAACCAATGAGGTAAACACCAAGAGTCAAAGCACCTTCGATAATCCCTTGATAGAAGATTGAGGAACTAACCCCACCAGAGAAGAAGTTCGACTTTCTGCCACGAGGCTTTCTGTCCATAATTCCTGGTTCGATTGGTTCAACACCCAAAGCAATAGCTGGGAAAGTATCAGTTACTAAGTTAATCCAAAGTAATTGAACTGGTTTTAAGATATCCCAACCAAGCAGCGTCATCATGAATAAAGTAATCACTTCACCCAAGTTAGCTGACATCAAGTATTGGATGGCCTTTTGGATATTAGCAAAGACCTTCCGGCCTTCTTTAACTGCGACCACGATTGTGGCGAAGTTATCATCGGCAAGGACCATATCACTAGCACCCTTAGAAACTTCGGTACCAGTAATACCCATACCGACACCAATATCGGCTGTCTTCAGAGCAGGAGCATCGTTGACACCGTCACCGGTCATCGCAACCACTTTGCCCTTTTCTTGCCAAGCTTTAACAATCCGGACCTTATGTTCTGGAGAAACACGAGCATAAATTGAGAATTCGCCAACGCACTTCTTAAATTCAGCTTCGTCCATCTTATCGAGTTGTGCACCGGTAATTACGGCTGCGTCATCACCTGGTTCGATGATTCCAAGACGAACGGCAATTGCTTCGGCAGTAACTTGGTGGTCACCAGTAATCATGATTGGACGAATTCCGGCATTCTTAGCTTCGGCAACGGCCTTAGCAGCTTCTGGACGTTCTGGGTCAATCATTCCGACAAGTCCTGCGAAAATCAAATCATTTTCGAGGTTTTCGGTTGTTGGAGTTTCTGGGCGAGCATCGATATACTTGTACGCCATCGCAAGCACACGGAGTGCTTCCTTAGCTAAGTTGTAGTTGACGTCCAAAATTGCTTCTTTTTGTTCTTCGGTAATTGGTGTTAATTTGCCGTTAATTTCGACCATCGTGACCCGTTTCAGCAATTCATCTGGGGAGATCGGAAGAGCACACGTCTGAACTCCAGTCACCAATGGAAATCTCG
>CAMJXI010000011.1 GCA_946409675.1 uncultured Lactobacillus sp.
GCCACACATTTTTCCGTTACATCGATGAAAAGTACGACGATTCCGTTGGTCTCATTTTCCTTGGTCGTATTAAAGAAGACATTGTACGTCCGCCCGTGACGCTTGATTGTCGTCTCGGCACGCTGCTCAATTTCCACTTTCTTTAACGCCTCAATAAATTCGGGTTCCCGACAAACCAATACAATATTTTTGCCGGTGGCTTCAGGTTCCGCCAAAATTTCCAGCGCACTTTGGTTCGCTAGCAAAATTTTGCCGGCTTCATCCAGTAACAAGAGCCCCTCTTGCATGTTTTCCGTGATCGTTTTAATCGTACCCTCACGTTTTTCCAAATCGGTTACTTGGACTGCGAGTTTTTGTTTCTGGGTCTGAATTTTTTTGACAAAAGGCAATAGCTCTTCGTAATTACCGATTTCCGGATTTCCTAAATCAATCTCATTGATTGGCGCAATAATCCGTTTGGTCAGGTGGCGCGCTAAGAAGAACGAGAACAACGCCGCCAAAATCAGGCAGAGAATGACAAACGGTAGCAACTTAAAGAGGATGCTTTGCATCCCTTTCGTCGTCAAAGCAATTCGTAAGACGTCATTATCCTTTAGCCGCAACGCATAGTAATAGGTCGTTTCTCCAAGCGTTTCGGAATACCGTTCACTCTCACCGTGACCCGTCTTTAAGGCGGACTTTACCTCCGGTCGCTCCAGATGATTGTCCATCTCGTTAGTGTCCGACTGATTATCGTACGTGACCGCGCCAGAATTGCTGATCATGGTCACCCGCAGAGTGCGCAGGCTTTCCTGGATTTCCGTCCCCAAGTTGCGCGAGAATAGTAAGCCAAAAATGGCAAATGTCAGAACGGTCACGAAAACTAAAAGGTTCATGTAGCGGAAAATTCGCTTTTTCATCGCTCGTTATCCTCCAATTTTGTAACCAACGTTTCGCACGGTTTTGATATACTCACCCGCTTCACCCAGTTTCTGACGGAGACCTTTGATGTGCATATCGACTGTGCGGCTCTCGCCCTCATAGTCGTAGCCCCAAACGGCGTCCATCAACTTGTCACGACTGAGCACGAGGTCAATATTCAGAAGGAGATAACGGAGCAACTCAAACTCACGGTAAGTTAGTTCAACTTTCGTTTCACCAACTAATACCTCATGTTTGGCACTATCTAATGAAAGATTTTTATAAGTAATTTTGGTTGCTTTTTCTTTGTCTTGTTTATTTTCTTGATTTTTACTACTGGTACGTCTGAAAACAGCGTTAATCCGGGCAATCATCTCCGTCACCCCAAAAGGCTTAGCAATGTAATCGTCGGCACCCAAATTCAGTCCCTTAACTTTGTCTGCTTCGCTACCTTTGGCAGTGAGCATGATTACAGGAATCTCGCTGTACTCTTTGGCTGCCCGTATTTGTCGCAAAATTGCGAGTCCATCGGTATCGGGCAACATAATGTCCAGCAAAATTAGGTCGGGTATTTTTTTGGTTTTGGCTAAATCTTTAAAAAAGTCCGCCCCGTTTTCAAAACCAGCGCATTCAAATTGGGCGTTCGCCAGCGCATAGAGCACTAGTTCACGAATGTCTTCATCGTCTTCAATAATTGCAATGTAGGGCATCAGTTACCTCGTTTAATCTTCTGTTCTTTCGTGACTGCCTGTAATCGATAAAATTACCCAATCGGCAATATTTACGGCGTGATCACCGATTCGTTCCAAATATTTGGCGACCATAATCCAATCAACCGCCTCAATACTATTATCACTATTTTCCTGAATTAACGCAATTTGGTCGTTCTTTACTTGATCAAATAAACTATCCACAATGTTGTCATACTTGATAACCGAGTTAGCAAGAAGTAGGTCATTTTTAACAAAAGCATCGATACTATCAATCACCATCTTAGTTGTAGCTTGCGCCATCTGTGGCACAAAATTGGTACTGGTTAATTTAGCAGACTGGGCCAAATAAAAAGAAAGTTCCGCAATATCCGCAGCTTGGTCACCGATTCGTTCCATGTCAGTGACCATTTTCAATGCTGATGAAATAGTCCGTAAGTCACCAGCGACTGGTTGGTTCTTCAAGAGTAGACGGAGGCAAAGCGCCTCAATTTCTTTTTCTTTTTGATCAATTTCTTCGTGATAGCCAATCACCGTTCGCGCCAAATTGCCATCTTGCGTGTGTAAGGCTGCAATTGCAGACGAAATAGCGAGTTCGATTTCGCCACCCAACTCCACAATCATATTTTTCATCCGCTCCAACTGGTTATCGAATTTACTTCTAATCATCCAAACCTCCCAGTAATGTAATCCTCTAATCGCTTATCCTTTGGCATTGAAAAAATTTGGTTGGTGGATCCAACTTCTACTAATTCACCCAAAAGAAAGAATGCTGTTTTGTCAGAAATCCGCGCTGCTTGTTGCATGTTATGGGTCACCATCACGACGGTATAATCTTTTTTCAACTCCAACGCTAACTCTTCAATCTTCGAAGTTGAAATAGGGTCCAACGCACTTGTGGGTTCGTCCATCAAAATCACTTCAGGATTAACTGCCAGCGCCCGAGCAATACAAAGACGTTGTTGTTTCCCACCAGAAAGGCCAAGGGCGCTCTTCTTCAAGCGGTCCTTAACCTCATCCCAGATAGCTGCGTCACGCAGTGCCGTTTCGACAATCTCATCAAGTTGGACCTTTGAAGTTACGCCGTGGGTTTTCGGTCCAAAAGTCAGGTTGTCATAGATGCTCATCGGAAAAGGATTCGGCTTTTGGAAGACCATCCCAATTCGTTTGCGTAAAGTATTAAGATCAGAGTCTTGATAAATATCTTGTTGATCCAACTTAATTGTTCCGGTGATTTTGCAGCCCTCAACCAGGTCGTTCATGCGGTTGATGCTTTTCAAAAGCGTCGACTTGCCACAACCAGACGGCCCGATAAATGCCGTAATCTCACCGGGATTTATTTCCAGGGAAATATTCTTTAATGCTTGAAAGTCGTTGTACCACAAATCAAGCTGTTCTATTTTTAATTTTGTCATGAATACCTCTATTTTCTTGCTTAGCTTTTACTAATCTTCTTAACGATGAATGCCGATAATGCGTTGATACCCACCACCAAAAGCAATAATACGACCGCAGTTGCGTAGGCTTGGCCCGTGTATAAACCTTCGCGGGACAACGAGTACATGTGCACAGCTAACGTTCGGCCGGAGGCCATTAACGACGTTGGCACTTGGGCGACGGTTCCTGCGGTGTAGATCAATGCCGCACTCTCGCCGACGATACGTCCAATTGCAAGGACGATACCGGCTAAGATTCCCGGAGCGGCCGACGGCAGCACAATTCGAAAAACGGTCCGTAATTTCCCAGCACCCAACCCGTAAGCCCCCTCACGGTAGGCGTCAGGAACTGATTTCAGCGCTTCTTCGGTGGTTCGCATAATTAGTGGCAAAATCATAATCGCGAGTGTCAGGGTCCCCGCAATCAGCGAGAAGCCCCATCCTAGTGCGGTGACGAAGAATAGCAAACCAAATAATCCGTAGACGATTGACGGAATTCCCGATAAAGTTTCCGCGGTAATCCGGACAAGCTTGACGATTTTGTTCCCTTTTTTGGCATATTCCACCAGATAAATGGCGGTAAAAATTCCAAAAGGCACGGCGACGATAAGTGCCAAGATCACCGTGATGATGGTCGTCAGTAACGCCGGCAAAAGTGACACGTTAGTGGAGTTGTATTCCCATGCGAATAGCTTGGGCGATAAATACGGAATCCCGTTGACCAAAATGTGGCCAATCAGGAAAAGTAAGGCCGCAAACGTCATAATGGCCGAAGACCAGGCAAAGATTTGCAAAAAATGATCAATAATTTTTCTTCTCATCTAGTCTTCTCCCTTCTTAAAACGGAGAATAGCAGGTTGATTAATAAGATGAAGACGAACAAGACCACACCGGTCGCAATCAAGGCCTCGCGGTGTAACCCGGAAGCGTAACCCATCTCAAGTACGATGTTTGAGGTCAAAGTCCGTACGCCATCTAGTAATCCGGCAGGCATAATGGCTTGGTTTCCCGCCACCATAATGACGGCCATCGTTTCACCAATAGCCCGGCCGATTCCAAGCACCACTGCCGACAAAATCCCAGACTTCGCAGCAGGTAGGATGACGCTAAAGACCGCGCGAATATGACTGGCTCCTAGAGCCACGGCCCCATCGTAAAGCTCATTAGGGATAGCGCGGATGGCGGTTTCGGTAATCCCAATAATTGTTGGTAAGATCATTAAGCCTAGCAACAGCGCGGCCGCAAGCACATTGCTCCCGTTCCCACCGAAAAAATTGCGGATAAAAGGCACGATGGTGACCATGCCGAAAAATCCATAAACGACGGAGGGAATTCCCGCCAGCAGATCAACTGCGGGCTTGAGAATTTTGTAGATTGGTTTGGGACAAATTTTGGCCATGAAAACTGCGGTAAAGACCCCGATGGGGACTCCCACAATAATGGCTCCCGCAGTCACGTAGATACTCCCGAGAATCATCGGTAAGATACCAAAAGACGCCGGGACGTTAGTTGGTGACCAGTATTGTCTGAGCAAGAACTTCAACGGTCCAATTTTTAAAATAGCAGGCAATCCGTTTGCAAACAAGAACCAACAGATTAAGAAGACTGCCAAAATAGACGCGAGTGAAGACAAAAGAAAAACAATTCGCATGAATTGTTCTCTCAAGTTCTGGCTTGATTTAAATTTAATCAATGAAGTCGCTCCAAGCAGTTGCCTTGCCAGTATAGATTTTTGCGACTTGTTTGCTTGTTAAGTTTTTAAGTGGGTTCTTTGCATTCACGATAACTGCAATTCCATCTAAGGCAATTGCCGTTGCCTTAAGTTTGCTCTTTTCTTCGTCTTTAAGTTCGCGACTTGCCATTCCGATATCACAAGTTCCATCCATTGCTGCAGTCATGCCGGCAGATGAATCTGATTCTTGAATTTCGATGTTAGCTTCTGGGTTTAAAGTGATGTATGCTTCTTTAATTTTTTGCATTACTGGTGTCACTGATGATGAGCCAGCAATTGTTAATTTACCTTTTTGGTCTTTGTTAGAGTAGTCCTTTGCCTTGTCATCAATTGAGATGTAGTCCTTAGCAATAACTTGTTGGCCTTCTTTTGAAAGGATGAAATTGATAAAGTCTTGGGCTAATGGTGAAACTTTGCCCTTAGTTGCAATGTTGAAGGGACGGGCGATTTTGTAGCTACCGTCTTTGACGTTTGCAGAAGTAGCTTCCTTGCCGTCAATCTTCAATGCGTTAACTGAGTCGTTTAATGAACCAAGTGAAACGTAGCCGATTGCATATGGATCGTTTTCCACATTGCTGAGCATCACGCCGGTTTGGTTAGCAATCACAGCCGATTTAGTCGTATGGTCAACTTTCTTACCATCGGCCGTTTTTTCTTCGATGCCAAAAAGTTCGATGAAGGCTCCACGAGTACCTGAGCCATCCTCACGGGAACCGACCGCAATTTTTTTGCTGGTTTCAAATTCCGCCTTGGCATTTGTTTTCTTGCCTGAACAGCCGACAAACAATAGGCTCATCGCTGCAAGTGATAGTAAAAGAGTCACAATTTTCTTCATATAAATTCTCCAATTTCCGTAAAAACTAATTTGCAGCCCCACGCTACGAAATATATCTTAAATAATTGGAGTAAAAATTAAGAACAGCTCTTTGTAAAATCTAGGTAAAGTTTTTTGGGCAAATAAAAAAGCGACCATTCTCGAGGAATGATCGCACATTTTATTAATTATTTGCTTTTCTTTTCTGTATCTCTGCTTTGTAAAAATGCGATTGTTGCTGCAGTTTTTGAAGTACGGGTCTTAACGTTTGCTTCATTAACAGGTCTACGTTTTGGTGAAACACCAGTATGATTGTTTTGTGACATTATACTCTCCTTTAAAAAGTTCTTTTCTCATAATACACGGAAATCAGCTCTATTTCAAGTTAAAAATTAGTGCTCACCCTTAATCACGAACAAAAACCAAAAAGATAAAAATTAAAAAAATAGTTAGCTTGCAAACTAATTTTTTCTGATTATAATAGTTAGCGTGCTAAGCATTATATAAATTGTGTTCGGAGGTTAATAAAAAATATGCTTAAAATAATCAAAAGATTTACCAAAAAAGAATGGCTAATGGTCTTCGCGAGTGCGGTTTTCATCCTGCTTCAAGTGGGCCTAGAGCTAGCAATCCCGGGTTATATGACTAAAATAACTACTGCCCTAGAGACAGCTGGTTCAACAACATCCGATATCTTAATTCCAGGAGTTCAAATGCTCATCTACTCATTATTAAGTGTCGCCAGCTCAATTGTTGTCGGATACTTTGCTGCTAATTTAGCAGCTAGTTTCTCGGCAGAACTCCGAAACGACGTTTTTAACCAAGTATTGGATTATTCTGCGACAGATATTGGTAATTTTTCTACCTCAAGTCTGTTAACAAGAACTACAAACGATATTACTCAAGTACAAACCTTTTTGCAAATCGGGTGTTAGCATTAATGAATCCCGGAATGTCACTAATTAGTAACGGCCTAACTTTAGCTGTTTATGCCGTCGGAGCCGGGCTCATCTTAGCCGCAACCGGATCAGCAAAACTAAGTCTATTTTCAGATATGATTGTCTTCTCTAGTTATGCAATGCAAGTCATCATGGCCTTTCTTATGTTAAGCATCATATTTGTAATTATTCCACGTGTGTCAGTTTCAATTGCTCGTTTAAATGAGGTTTTGGACATCACTCCAAGTATTACTTATTCAAATGCACCGGTTTCTAACGACACTAAAAAAGGATCCATAGAATTTCAAAATGTTAGTTTTAAATTTAATGGTGCCGAGGACAATTCAATTCAAAATATTAATTTCACCTCAAAACCCGGTTCGACAACCTCAATTGTGGGTTCCACTGGGAGTGGTAAGTCAACTGTTCTGAATCTAATGACCCGCCGCTTTGATGCCACAAAAGGAAAAATTTTGATTGATGGTGTGGATATTCGAGAGTATCCAGAAGACCAGTTAAATGATAAATTTGGTTATATTCCTCAAAAAGCCGTACTTTTCTCTGGTACGATTCGCTCCAATCTTGATTTTGGTACAAGTACAAATAAAACGGGCTCAATTTCCGATAATGATCTAAGATCTGCACTATCGGTTGCGCAAGCAACGGATTTTACACAAAATTTAGATGACCCAGTCGCTCAAAATGGTGATAATTTCTCTGGCGGGCAAAAACAACGGTTAGCGATTGCCAGAGCAATTGCCCGAAAGCCCGAAATTCTAATTTTCGATGATTCTTTTTCTGCCCTAGATTATGAAAATGATGCAAAGCTTCGAAAAGCTTTGTCTAAAAAGACTCCAACAACCACAAAAATCATTGTCGCACAAAGAATTTCCACAATCTTATCGGCTGATCAAATAATCGTTTTAAACGAAGGTAAAGTTGTTGGAATGGGCACACACCAAGAATTGCTCAATTCTAACAAGACATACCAAGAAATTGCATACTCACAGCTAAGTAAAAAGGAGCTGACCAACAATGAAACTAAATAATTTAATTCCCGGAATCAAGAAATACGGACATCCCTATCTAACCTCGTTAATTTTGGCAATTGGGCTTGCAATCTTAGGCAATCTAGCTACCTTGATTGGTCCTAATCAGCTAAGTAAAATAACCAACATGATTACCGCAGGTTTACGTGGTTCTATGGACACTAACGGGATTCTAAAAATTGTATTATTTCTTGCAATTATTTATGGGATTGGTGCCATCATGTCCTACGGACAAGGATTTATCATGGCAAATGTTTCACAAAACTTCACTCGTGATTTAAGGACCAAAATATCACTCAAAATTAATAATTTACCAATCTCGTATTTTGATACACATAACGAAGGTGATACGCTCTCTCGAGTAACTAACGACTTAGATACTTTTGGTCAAGCACTCAATCAAAGTTTAGGTACCCTTGTTTCTTCATTCGTCTTAATCGTCGGGGCGATTATCATGATGACTTGGAGTAACTGGATCTTGAGCTTAACAGCTGTCCTGTCTGCTGGTGTAGGCATGGTGGTGATTGACCTTTTACTTAGCCATTCTCAAAAATATTTTATCGCTCAACAAAAACAGCTCGCAGAGATATCGAGCTTTGTTGAAGAATCATATTCCGGCCATGAAGTCATTAAGACCTACAACAATACAAAAGACATCAAAAATACTTTCAGCAAAACTAATAACAATTTACAAAAGAGCGTGTTAAAAGCCCAATTTCTCTCAGGAATTATGCAACCATTCATGAACTTCATTGGTAACTTTGGCTACGTTGCTGTCAGTATTGTTGGGGCACTCTTGGTTTTGAACGGATCAATTACAATTGGAACAGTTGTTGCGTTTATGGTCTACGTTCGAATCTTCACCCAACCACTGGGACAAATTACACAGGCTTTTTCAGGGATGCAATCAGCTGAAGCAGCACTTGAACGGGTTTTTGAATTTCTGGATGAGCCTGAACAGTCAAAAAATAAAGCAATCAATAAGATTGATCGCGCTGAAGGTAAGATTGATTTTGAACAAGTTTCATTTGGCTATAATTCTGAAAATAAAATAATTTCAAACTTTTCTGCGACAATTAACCCAGGTCAAAAAGTTGCGATAGTTGGCCCAACTGGTGCTGGGAAGACAACTATTCTCAGCTTACTGATGGGTTATTACAAACAGCAAAGTGGAACTATTAAAATTGATGACATCGATACAGCCACACTTGCAACAGAAAACGTCCGCGACCAATTTGATATGGTTTTACAAGACACCTGGCTCTTTGAAGGAACTATTATGGAGAACCTCAAGTATAACGATAGCAGCATCACCGACGAACAAGTCATTGAAGCCGCAAAAGCCGTGGGAGTGGACCATCTTATTCGGACCTTAGCTGACGGGTATAATACGATTTTAAATAGCGCGGTTTCCATCTCAGTTGGTCAAAAACAATTGCTCACTATTGCACGTGCACTAGTACGCAATCGCCCAATCTTGATTTTAGATGAAGCCACGAGTTCGGTTGATACACGAACTGAGGAGCAACTCCAAAAAGCAATGGATCTTTTAACAAAAGGTCGTACCAGCCTGGTTATTGCACACAGACTATCCACTATAAAAAATTCAGATAATATCCTCGTGCTAAATCATGGTAAAATAATTGAAAGTGGAAATCACCAAGCTTTGATGAATCAAAACGGCTTCTACGCAAACTTGTATAACAGTCAGTTCGATAAACTGACCGCTTAAGGAGATAAAATGGATACTGAACACATTGGCCCAATGATCAAGGTAATTAACTCACAAATTCAAAAGCACATCAACAACACGCTAGGCAATGCTCCAGTTGGCCTACCACTTTTAACTGGCACACAACACGAGGTTCTGGCGTATTTATTCAATAATTCAGACAAAGAAATTTTTCAGAGTGAACTAGATAAAATCTTCAACCTAAGTCGCCCCACAATTAACGGTATCATTAAACGTTTAAGCAGGGCTGGAATGGTCTCAATTACACAAAGCAACGTTGATCACCGGTATAAACAAATTAAGTTAACCCAAGAAGCGAAAACTGATATGATTAAATATAAGCCCAAAATTGATGAGGATATTAACTTTATGGAAGAAAAATTAACCGAAGGTTTAACTTCCCAAGAGGTAGAAACTATCAGAGCAGTCTTACCGAAAATGTTGACAAATCTAAAAAAACTCGATGAAAAAAGCCAATGAATGAATGCGATAATCCCTTTGTGGTTGTCAGATGAAATACAATAATTCATCTAACAATTATGGAGGGATTTTTCTATGCCCAGATCTAAGCACACAGCCAAAGAAAAATTGGCTTTAATAAGAGAATTTGAACAGTCAGAGATTCCCAGAGAAACTTTCGCACGACAACATTGTATCGATGGGACTACATTACACAGATGGATTGGCCTTTATAAAAGGGATGGAATAGACGGGCTTGAAGAAGCCAAAAAGAATAATCATTATTCAGAAGTATACAAATTGATGGTGATACAGGTATATCTGAATGGAGAAGGTACGCATGAAGAACTAGCAATTAGATTTGATCTTCGGAATAAAACGCAAGTCCAAAACTGGGTTGATAGGTATAATAGGGATAAAACTGTGACAGCGTCACCGTTTAGAAAGCAGGTCCCTACTATGACTCGTAAAACCACCTTTGAAGAACGCATCACGGTTGTTGAATACGTGACTAAAGATAAACACAGTCTTGCCGAAGCTGCCGAACATTTTCAAGTATCCTATCAACAAGCCCGTTCGTGGGTTATTAAAGCTCGGGATGGTGGTTATGAAGCCTTAGTTGATAACCGAGGACATCATAAGCAAGAACATGAACTAACTGAGAATGAGCGACTAAAACTCCGAATTCGGCAATTAGAGGCTCAGCTCAAGGACAAAGAACTATTAGAGGCATTCACAAAAAAATTTCTGGAACTTCAGCGCAAGGGGTGAACAAACAACATCGATTGGCTTACCAGGCAATAAAGGAAGTCAGTCAAGATAACCATGGAGCAGTCACAACGCTTTTAAGAACAATTGGAATTAGTCGTCAAGCCTATTACAAAGGTCTTAATCGGACAGAAACAACTTGGGAACTTCAAGATAAATATTTGAAGGAACGTACTCAATATTGGTTTGATGAGAACCTGCAAGGAATCGGTGCGGGGAATCTTTTAACTAACCTAAATCAAGATAAAGCAGTTACTTTTCCGGTAACTTTAAAAATGGTACGTCGAGTCATGCGTGAACTAGGCATCCGTTGCCAGGTACGTATGAAGAAACACAGTCGAGTTAAGCAACAAGAGCAATACATCTTAGATAATGTCTTAGACCAAAACTTTGAGGTTAGCGCACCAAACGAAGTTTGGCTGTCTGACTCGACTGAACTTTCTTACGGGATAAACGGTGAGTCCAAGATGCGTCTAAGCGGCGTATTGGATCTCTATGGACGGCGACTTTTATCATATAATCTTAGTCCAACCGAAACTAGTGCTGCAGAGATTCAAGTATTTCAACGTGCCTTTACGGCAGTCGGTAATGTCCATCCTTTAGTGCATACTGATCGAGGATCAGCCTATACTTCGGGTGCATTTAACAATTTTCTAAATCAATTTAAAGTAAAAAGAAGTATGTCACGCCCAGGAACACCGTACGATAATTCACCAATGGAACGCTGGTGGAATGAATTTAAACTACGTTGGATGGAGCGCAATCCAAGAGCAAAGACTTATCAAGAGCTAGTAATATTGGTTGAAGAAGGCATCGAATATTTCAACCATCAAAACCGATCAGCGCAAAGAAATGGCCTCACTCCAGATGAATACTGGAGTGAAGCCATTTAGAAATACAAATCAATATTTTATATTATTTCATCTGTCAACTTGACAGGGCCTAGTGCAAAAATTGGCTTTTTTTGTTCGTTTAATTTTCTAGCACATCTTTGCACTCAACGCCTTGATTTCTTCTTCACTTAAGAGTGAGAGGTCGTTCTTGGCAATTGTCACTGCCCCATCTAAAATCCCGCTGTTGTCGCTTAAAGCAAGCATTGCGTTTTTGGAACTAAGAATTAGTCCGTCACCCATAAAAACGAGTTCTGGTTCGCCAGTATAAATAGTAAAACCTGCGTCGTTTTCGACCGGAATATTGTATTCGTCATCCAAAACTTCTGAAGCAACAAATTGGAAATTAGCACCAATTGAACAAGTGCCACCAACTTTAGAATACTTGGATGAGCCATCGTTCAGTGTCAAAAAGAAAACTTCATTTGGTGCAATTTTACTTGCTAAAAGTTCTTTTGCCTCTGGTTTAATCGTAATTTTCATGTGTTACCTCCGTATTTAGATTGTGTACAACTCTCTACATCTATTATACGTGGTCTTTCAAGTTAACTCAAATTGTCGGCTTACTTTTTGTCACCAAAAACACGAGCATAAATTTCGTCAACATGACGTAAGTGATAATGGTAATCAAACGCGTCATCAAGCTGTTCCTTAGTTAAGCGAGCAGCAATTTTTTCATTATTATAGATCAAGTCTTTAAATGATTTCTTTTCATCCCATGAGATGGCAGCTTGGGACTGTACTAAATCGTAGGCTTCTTCGCGTGAGAAGCCAGTCTCAATCAGCTTCAATAAAACACGTTGGCTGTAAATTAAGCCAAAAGTTTTGTCCATGTTGGCCTTCATTTGGTCAGGGAAGACAGTTAAGTTTTCCAAAATCCCGTTGAATCTTGTCAAAATATAATCCAAGGTTGCAGTTGCATCTGGCAGAATCATTCTTTCAGCAGATGAGTGTGAAATATCACGTTCGTGCCACAAAGGAATGTCTTCGTAGGCTGGAACCATGTAACCGGCGAGCACGCGAGCTAAGCCCACCACGTTTTCAGAACCAATCGGATTACGTTTGTGAGGCATTGCTGATGAGCCTTTTTGGCCCTTGCGGAAGCCCTCTTCAACTTCGTGGATTTCTGTTCTTTGCAAACCACGAATTTCGGTCGCGTAGTTAGCCACGCCGGCACCAATCAAAGCGATGGTTGCAATATATTCAGCGTGTAAATCTCTTGGTAAAACCTGGGTAGAAATCTCTTGGGCGTGAAGACCCAATTGATCCATGATATCCTGTTCAACACGAGGTGGCACGTTAGCAAAAGTCCCTACGGCACCAGAAATCTTACCAGCTTCGACACCTTTAGCGGCGTGTTCGAAACGTTCGATATCGCGTTTAACTTCTGAGTAGAAACGCGTGAGTTTCAAGCCAAAAGTAGTTGGTTCTGCGTGGACGCCGTGGGTTCGACCCATTGCGACAGTGTATTTATACTCGTGAGCCATCTTATCTAAGGTATCTGCTAATTGTTGCAAATCTTTGCGGATGATGTTGTTGGCTTGTTTCAAAAGCACGCCGTTAGCAGTATCAACGACATCGGTACTTGTTAAGCCAAAATGAACCCATTTTTTCTCGTCGCAGAGTGATTCAGAAACGGTTCGGGTAAAAGCAACCACGTCATGACGTGTTTCTTCCTCAATTTCAGCAATTCTTTCAACGGTAAAGCTAGCATTTTCAGCAATTTTTTTGGCATCTTCGGCTGGAACTTCGCCTTCTTTAACCCAAGCGTTTGTAGCAGCAATTTCGACATCAAGCCAAGCCTGATAACGACTTTCAACGGTCCAAATCTTTCCCATTTCCGGACGAGTATAACGATCAATCATTAACTTCCACCTCTTCTATTAAAGACAACACGACAGTATTTAAATTATTTCCAGATTGCATCCCTGATAATAGTTTGTTCACGATCGGGACCAACAGAAATTGTTGCAACTGGGATTCCAGCGAGTTCTTCAATCTTCTTCACGTAATTTTGGGCATTAACTGGGAGATCTTCAAAAGTAGTAACTTGCGTAATATCTTCCGTCCAACCAGGCATATCGATGTAGACTGGGTTGCAGCGGTCGATTTCTTTCAGACTTGCTGGGTAATAGTCGATTTCTTGACCATCAAATTCGTAAGCAGTGGCGATTTCGATTTTTTCGATGTTCGTCAAAACATCAAGTAAATTCAAGCTGAGTGCGGTTAAACCAGAAACACGAGCTGAATGACGCATAGCAACGGCATCAAACCAACCAATTCTTCTTGGACGCTTCGTAACAGTGCCGTATTCGTGGCCGGCTTCCCGGATGTAATCCCCGGTAGCATTGTTCAATTCGGTTGGGAAAGGACCTTCACCGACACGAGTTGTGTAAGCTTTGCAAATTCCGAGCACGTGGGTCACTTTTGCTGGTCCAACACCAACACCGGTAGTCACGCCACCAGCGATTGGGTTTGAAGAAGTAACGAAAGGATATGTGCCGTGATCAACGTCGAGCATGACACCTTGGGCACCTTCGAACAAAACATTTTCGCCGGCATCGAGTGCATTATTCACGACTAATGAAGTATCAGTCACATATTGTTTCAATTGTTGACCGTAAGCGTAATATTCTTCGAAAATATCATCGAACTTGATTGGGTCAACGTTGTAAATCTTTTCAAATAATTGATTTTTTTCTGCTAAATTAATTTTAAGTTTCTCTGCAAAAGTATCTTTCTCGAGTAAATCAGCAATTCTGATACCGATTCGAGAAGCCTTATCCATATAAGCTGGTCCAATACCCTTATGGGTTGTACCGACTTTTGCATCACCTTTTGCTTCTTCTTGTAACTTGTCTAAGAGAATGTGGTAAGGCAAAATCACGTGTGCCCGACTTGAAATCTTCAATTCGCCACGCTCAACGCCTCGTTCAGTCAGATAGCTGATTTCTTCGACACAAGCTTTAGGGTTAATCACGACCCCGTTACCAATGACACTAATCTTATCCTTAAAGAAAATTCCTGATGGAATCAAGTGTAATTTGTACTCATTGCCTCCAAACGTAATGGTATGTCCTGCATTGTTACCACCCTGATAACGGGCAATAACTTGGGCATCTTGAGCTAAGAAGTCGGTCATCTTACCTTTTCCTTCGTCGCCCCATTGACTACCTACAATAACTGTTGCTGTCATTTCTGTTCACCTCATTAAAAAATTACTCACATACTTTATCATATTAGCAATTTATAGAGTAAGGGTCAATAATTCACGAACAATTTTTCCAAGTTTATTGAAAATTATCCGTTTTTGAGTTGACTTTTTGTAAGAAACTTAGTATATTTACCTTTGGTTTTTGAAAAAACGAATATTTAAGGAGAATTACCATGGAAACATTCGATTATGATGATATTCAATTAATCCCAAACAAATGCATTATTAATAGTAGAAAAGAAGCAGATACGAGCATCAAATTTGGCCCTCGTACTTTCAAGATTCCTGTAGTACCAGCTAACATGGCTAGTGTCATTGATGAGGATCTTTCAGAATGGCTTGCTGCAAACGACTACTTCTATGTAATGCACCGTTTCCAACCCGAGAAACGTCTTGGTTTTGTCAAAGACATGCAAGCTAAAGACTTGTTTGCCTCTATTTCAGTGGGTATCAAACCAGAAGAATTTACCCTCATTGATGATTTGAAGGCTGCAGATTTGACCCCTGAATACATCACCATCGACATTGCTCACGGTCACTCCGACAAAGTTATTGAAATGGTCAAATACATTAAAGCTACATTACCAGGCGCATTCGTGATTGCCGGTAATTTGGCAACACCAGAAGCAGTACGAGAACTCGAAAACGCCGGTGCAGACGCAACCAAAATCGGTGTGGGACCAGGTAAGGCATGTATCACTAAGCTCAAAACTGGTTTT
>CAMJXI010000012.1 GCA_946409675.1 uncultured Lactobacillus sp.
ACACCCGCTACGTCATCAATTAATTGCGCGTAGATGTTTTTGTTAGAACGAAAAATACTCAAGCGTGGGCGCTCAGCAGTACCAGAAATTTTGCCGCGAATACGGCTATGACGTTTTAAACGTTTTTTATTCTTATCTGGTTTAGAAATCACAGTTTCACCTCATAAATTATTCTTATTATTAAACTACTTACCAGTTTTACCTTCTTTACGACGAACGATTTCGTTCTCGTAACGGATACCTTTACCCTTATAAGGTTCTGGTGGACGAACTTCGCGGACGATTGCAGCGAATTGTCCAACTTTTTGTTTACTGATACCTGAAATTACGATTTCTGTAGTAGAAGGTACTTCGATTGTGATGCCTTTAGGAGCATCAAATTCAACAGGATGTGAGTAACCAACATTAAGTACTAATTTCTTACCTTGCATTTGTGCACGGTAACCAACACCGACAAGTTGAAGTTTCTTAGCGTAACCATCAGTTACGCCAATCACCATGTTTTGTAGGTTGGCTCTCATAGTACCATGTAAAGCTTTGTCATTATCTGATGAACGAGTGAAGTGAACTTCGCCATCTTTATTTTCAAAAGTAATTTTAGGATCAAAATGTCTTGTTAATTCACCTTTAGGTCCTTTAACAGTAAGATCATCACCATTTTTAGTGATAGTAACTGCTGCTGGAACTTCGATGACTTTATAACCAATACGGCTCATTAATTTTGTCCCCTTCCTTTAAGAATTACCAAACGTAGGCAACAACTTCGCCGCCGACGTTCTTTTGTCTAGCTTCTTTGTCTGTAATCACACCATTTGATGTAGAAATGATGGCGATTCCCAAACCGTTCAATACCTTAGGTACATTGTCAGCATCTACATAGCTTCTAAGACCAGGTTTTGAGATTCTCTTCAAACCACTGATAACGCGTTCGCCATCGTGACCATATTTAAGGAATACTTTAATCATTCCTTGTTTATTGTCTTCAGCAACTTCGTAATCACGGATGAAGCCTTCTTGTTTAAGAATTTCTGAGATAGATTTCTTAATTTTTGATGCAGGAATTTGAACTGAATCATGTTTTGCCATGTTGGCATTTCTGATACGAGTTAAGTAATCTGCAATAGGATCTGTCATGACCATTTAGCAATTCCTCCTTCTTTAAAAGATTTTATTTTACCAACTAGCCTTTTTAACGCCAGGAATTTGTCCTTTATGAGCTAATTCTTTCAAGCAAATACGGCATAATTTAAACTTGCGGTAGACAGAATGTGGACGACCACATCTCTCACAACGAGTGTATGCTTGTGTTGAGAATTTAGCAGGACGATGATTTTTAACGACTTGTGATGTCTTTGCCATTAATAGCCTCCAAATTATTTAACGAACGGCATACCAACTTGAGTCAAAAGCTCGTTAGCTTCTTCATCAGTGTTAGCAGTAGTTACAATAACAATATCCAAACCTCTTACGTGGTTGACTTTGTCGAAATCTACTTCTGGGAAAATTAATTGTTCTTTAACACCCAATGTGTAGTTACCACGACCGTCAAAAGCTTTTGCGCTGATACCATGGAAGTCACGAACTCGAGGAAGAGAAACGCTGATCAATTTGTCTAAGAATTCATACATGCGATCTCCGCGTAATGTAACCTTAGCACCGATTGACATACCTTCACGTAAACGGAAACCAGCGATTGATTTCTTAGCTTTAGTGATCATAGGTTTTTGACCTGAGATGAGTGTTAATTCTTCAACAGCTTCATCAAGATTTTTAGCGTTTGATACAGCATCACCAACACCCATGTTCAAAACGATCTTTTCAATCTTAGGAACTTGCATTACTGATTTGTAATCAAACTTCTTCATCAATGATGGAACGATTTCTGAAGAATACTTTGTTTTTAAACGATTAGTCACTTGTTGTCCTCCCTTCCTTATTTATCGATAGCCTTGCCAGATTTTTTAGCCACGCGAACTTTTTTACCATCGATTACTTCGTAACCGACACGAGTTGCTTGGTTAGTTTCTGGGTCAATTAACATAACGTTTGAAGCAGCAATTGCAGCTTCTTGATCGTTAATTCCGCCATTTGGGTTAGCTTGTGAAGGTTTTTGGTGTTTCTTAACCATGTTAATGCCTTCAACAACTACCTTGTTGTTTTTCTTGTCGACACTTAAAATAGTGCCTTCTTTACCTTTGTCTTTACCGGTAATAACTTTAACTTTATCGCCTGTTTTAACAATCATTTGTGCACCTCCCTGTAATAATGTTTTCTATAATACTTCAGGAGCAAGAGATACGATCTTCATAAAATCATGCTCACGTAATTCACGTGCGACAGGCCCAAAGATACGTGTTCCACGAAGACTCTTATCTGCGTTGATAATAACTGCAGCATTTTCATCAAATTTGATGTATGAACCATCTTCACGGCGTGCGCCTGATTTTGTTCTAACGATAACAGCCTTAACAATGTCACCTTTTTTGACAACGCCACCTGGTGTTGCTTGCTTAACAGTTGCGACAATTGTATCACCGATACCTGCAAAACGACGACCTGAACCACCTAAAACTTTGATAGTTAGGATTTCGCGGGCACCTGAGTTGTCAGCAACTTTTAATCGACTTTCTTGTTGAATCACAATAGGTTCCTCCTCTCGCTAATTATTCTAAAACTAAATGATAACTGCTTTTTGTACAATTTCAGTTAAACGATAACGTTTTGAACGAGATAATGGACGGGTCTCCATGATACGAACAATATCTCCAACTTTTGCATCATTATTTTCATCATGTGCATAGTATTTTTTAGAATATTTAACGCGCTTTTTGTAAATAGGATGTGTTTTGGTAGTTTCAACGATGACAGTAATGGTTTTATCCATTTTGTCAGAAACAACACGGCCTTGATATACGTGACGACTATTTCTTTCAGTAGTTTCGCTCAAGTTAATGACTCCCTTCCATTATTTGTTTGTAGTTTGTTCTCTTAAAATTGTTTTAATTCTTGCAATGTTCTTACGAACTTGTGACAAGCGGGCAGTGTTTTCTAACTGACCAGTTGCTTGTTGGAAACGCAAGTTAAAGAGTTCTTCTTTATATTGCTTTTCCTTTTCTAACATTTGCTCAGTGGTTAAATCTTTGATTTCATTAGCCTTCATTAGAATCGCCACCTACTTCCTCGCGTTTTACGAACTTAGTCTTGATTGGAAGTTTATGTGATGCAAGACGAAGAGCTTCACGAGCAACTTCTTCTGATACGCCACCAATTTCAAATAAGACCTTTTCTCTTTTGACTGGAGCAACCCAACCTGCAGGTGCACCTTTACCAGAACCCATACGAACCCCGACACCTTTAGCGGTATATGATTTATGAGGGAAGATTTTAATCCAAACCTTACCACCACGCTTCATATAACGCGTCATAGCGATACGAGCTGCTTCGATTTGTCTGTTTGTGATCCAGTGAGATTCTAAAGCTTGTAAGCCGAATTCACCAAAAGTAACTGTTTTTCCACCTTTCGCTGCTCCGCGCATCTTACCACGGAATTCACGACGATGTTTTACACGTTTAGGAACTAACACGATTAGTTTCCTCCTTTCACGCTTTTTCTGTTGTCATTTTTTGTTTCATTTTTGCGTGTAGGTAAAACTTCGCCACGGTAGATCCAAACTTTAATACCAAGTTGGCCGTAAGTAGTTTTAGCTTCAACCCATGCGTAGTCAATATCAGCTCTTAAAGTATGCAAAGGAACAGTTCCTTCTGTATGCCATTCTTTACGAGCAATATCAGCACCGTTAACACGTCCTGAAATTTGAGTCTTGATACCTTTAGCACCGGCACGAATAGTACGTGTAGTTGCTTGGCGTTGTGCACGTCTGAACGCAACACGAGCTTCAAGTTGACGGGCAATGCCTTCACCAACGAGTTTAGCGTCAAGATCTGGTTGTTTAATTTCCACGATGTTGATGTGGACTTGTTTGTTAGTTAATTTATTAAGTTCTTTTCTAAGATTTTCAACCTCAAAACCGCCTTTACCGATAACCATACCAGGTTTAGCAGTGTGAATTGAAACATTGACTTTTTGTGCAGCACGTTCGATTTCGATTGTTGATACAGAAGCATCAACTAATTTAGTTTCGATAAACTTACGAATATGAATATCTTCGATTAAGTTGTCCGCATAATCTTTGTCAGCGTACCATTTTGCTTCCCAATCGCGGATAACTCCGACACGGAAACCAATTGGGTTAATTTTCTGACCCATTGAATTACCTCCCTATTATTCCTTTTCTGAAACTACAACGACGACATGACTGGTTCTCTTATTGATTGGAGAAGCCATTCCTTTGGCACGAGGACGGAATCTCTTCAATGTAGGTCCTTCGTTGACGTATGCTTCAGATACATAAAGGTTTGCAGATTCTAAATCGTAATTATGTTCTGCGTTTGCAATTGCTGATTTTAAAACTTTTTCAACAACTGGTGATGCTGCTCTTGGAGTAAATTCAAGAATAGCAATTGCTTCTGCAACGCTTTTACCACGGATAAGGTCGATAACTAGACGTGCCTTACGGGCTGCGATGCGAATCGTTCTGCCTTCAGCCTTAGCTGATGTAATTTGATCTGCCATTAGTTTGTTTCTCCTTTCTATTTAGCGGTAGTCTTTTTGTCGTTTCCACCGTGACCACGGAAGGTTCTTGTTGGCACGAATTCACCAAGCTTATGACCGACCATATCTTCACTTACAAAAACGGGAACATGCTTGCGACCGTCATAAACAGCTATTGTGTATCCTACGAATGAAGGGAAAATAGTTGAACGACGAGACCATGTTTTAATTACTTGTTTCTTTTCTTGATCAGCTTGCGCATCAATCTTCTTTAGAAGATGTGCATCTGCAAATGGACCTTTTTTAATACTACGGCTCATTTATGGGACCTCCTTTTGTTAACTATTATTTACCCTTACGATGACGGATAATAAGCTTCTCTGACTTAGCCTTTGCATCACGTGTCTTAACACCGCGAGCTTTTTTACCCCATGGTGTCATTGGTGATGGACGACCGATAGGTGCTTTACCTTCACCACCACCATGTGGGTGATCGTTAGGGTTCATAACTGAACCACGAACTGTGGGACGGAAGCCCATCCAACGAGTACGACCAGCTTTACCAAGCTTGATAAGTTCATGTTGTTCGTTACCAACTGTACCGATTGATGCGCGGCAGTTGTTAAGAATCATACGAACTTCGCCTGAGTTCAAACGAACAAGAGTGTATTTGTCTTCTTGACCAAGGATTTGTGCTGATGTACCAGCAGATCTGATCAATTGAGCACCCTTACCAGGTTTTAACTCGATGTTATGGATTGTTGTACCAGCAGGAATCTTAGCGAGTGGTAATGCGTTACCAACCTTGATATCTGCGTTTTCACCAGATTCAACTGTTTGTCCTACTTCAAGACCCTTAGGAGCTAAAATGTATGTTTTAACACCATCTGAGTAATGTAGAAGAGCAATGTTAGCTGTTCTGTTTGGATCGTATTCAATTGTCTTAACAATTGCTTTAACTTCATCTTTAGTACGTTTGAAATCAATCACACGGTACTTTTGTTTATGACCACCACCACGATGACGCACAGTAATGTGACCATGTGCATTACGGCCGGCTGTATGACTTTGTGATTCAAGCAACGTCTTTTCAGGTGTTGTTGAAGTAATCTCAGCGAAGTCTGATGCAGTCATGTTACGACGACCGTTTGTGGTTGGCTTATATTTAATAATAGCCAATTGACTTACCTCCTATAATTTATTAATCTTCAAAGATTTTGATTTGTTTTGAATCGCTAGTTAATGTAACGATTGCTTTGCGACGACGGCTTGTCAAACCAACATGTTGGCCAACGCGCTTCTTACGACCGCGAACGTTCATGATGTTAACTTGTTTAACTTTAACATCAAAAATTTCTTCAACTGCTTTACGAACTTGAGTCTTATCAGCATTAAGATGAACGTTGAAAGTGTACTTGCCATCTTCCATCAGATTCATTGAATCTTCAGTGATTACAGGTTTTAAAATAATATCACGTGCATTCATTATGCTAATACCTCCTCAATTTGTTTAACAGCATCTTGAGTAATGATTAACTTATTGTAGTTAACAACGTCGAGAACATTTAAGCCCTTAGCTGGTAACACTTTAGCGTTAGCTAAGTTTCTACCTGATAATGCAGCATTCATGTTGTCGTCTTCGACGATAATCAATGTTTTTGCATCAACGTTTAAGTTACTTAATACTGTTTTGAATTCTTTTGTCTTAGGACTTTCAAATGTCAAATTGTTCAACACGATTAAATCTGAGTCAAGCACTTTTTGTGAAAGAACAGACTTGATAGCTAAGCGACGAACTTTTCTTGGCAATTTGTAGCTGTATGATCTAGGAGTAGGACCGAAGACGATACCACCACCACGCCATTGAGGTGAACGGATAGAACCTTGACGAGCACGACCTGTACCCTTTTGTCTCCAAGGTTTGCGACCACCACCACGAACAGCTGATCTGTTTTTAACTGCATGTGTACCTTGACGTAATGATGCGCGTTGCATGATTACTGCGTCAAAAATAACATTTTCATTAGGTTCAACGTTGAACACGTCATCGTTTAATTCGATTTCGCCTGCGTCTTTACCTGTTTGATCTAAAACTTTAATTTTAGCCATTTTAGTAGTCCCCCTTTCTATTTAGCTGCTTTAACAGCTGATTTGATTGTGATTAATGAGTTCTTAGCACCTGGAACGTTACCACTAACCATGATTACGTTCTTGTCAGCAACAACTTTGACAATGCTTAAGTTTTGAATGGTTACGCGTTTGCCACCCATACGTCCTGGTAATCTCTTACCTTTGAACACACGGTTGATAACGGCACCCATTGAACCAGGGATTCTGTGATATCTAGAACCGTGGGTTTCAGGTCCACGTGATTGTCCCCAGCGTTTGATATTACCTTGGAAACCATGACCTTTAGTTGTACCGGTAACGTCAACAACGTCGCCTTCACTAAAAGTTTCCACCGTAATTTCTGAGCCTAATTCATATTCACTAAGCTCAACATTACGAATTTCTCGAACGAAGCGCTTAGGAGTGGTGTTTGCTTTTGCAGCATGTCCTTTTGCTGGCTTATTTTGACGAACTTCACGGATGTCTTGGTAGCCAAGTTGAACGGCTTCGTAGCCGTCACTTTCAACTTTCTTAACTTGCATCACCACGTTAGGTGTTGCTTCAACAACAGTTACGGGAACCAATTTACCATCTTCAGTGAAGATTTGTGTCATGCCAATCTTTTTTCCTAAGATTCCTTTGGTCATGATTGTACCTCCATTTTATATAGTAGAAATTATAGTTTGATTTCGATGTCGACACCACTTGGTAAGTCTAATTTCATCAATGAATCAACAGTTTTAGGTGTTGGGTTCACGATGTCGATTAGACGTTTGTGAGTGCGCATTTCAAATTGTTCACGTGAATCCTTGTCCTTATGTGGTGAACGTAAAACCGTGAATAATGTACGTTCTGTTGGCAAAGGAATAGGACCAGAAATTTCTGCACCTGTTCTTTTTGCAGTTTCCACAATCTTTGCAGCAGATTGATCAAGAATACCGTGTTCGTAAGATTTTAATCTGATACGAATTTTTTGACTTGCCATGTATGGAACCTCCTTCGTTTCTTTTTAAAAGATAACTTGCTCGGCGAAAATTACCGACACAACCGTGGCAATGCATCCGGGTGTGTCGCAACCTTTCGCGTCATAGCCTCTTGGTTTTTAGTGCCGTTCTAGGGCGTACTTTCCCCTAGGTAAAATCAGCACGTTTAATATTGTATGACACATTCCCCGAAATATCAAGCTTTTTGACGTGTTTTTGGCAAAAAAGTTTCGCTGTATTTTTTGTCTCAAATTCTTTAAATGATAGCAAAAAAAATAAAGTTTTGGCAAAATTTAGCCCGATTTATCATTTATCTTTCATAAAGCAACAAAAAAGCCCTCACGACTGTGAGGACTTGAATTTTTACGAGAAAAATTAGTCAGCAGAAACATTTCCGCCATTTTTCTTGATGATTTCTTCTTGAATTGACTTAGGAACGGCTTCGTAGTGATCGAAGACCATAGTAAATGTACCACGACCTTGAGTAGCTGAACGAAGTGTAGTTGCGTAACCAAACATTTCTGAAAGAGGAACGAATGAGTTAACAACTTGAGCATTACCACGTGCTTCCATACCTTCCATGCGGCCACGACGAGCAGTAATTTGTCCGATAACATCTCCAAGATATTCTTCAGTAGCAACTACTTCGACCTTCATGATAGGTTCAAGAATTACAGCACCAGCTTTTTTAGCTGCGTTCTTAAGTGCGATTGATGCAGCAACCTTAAAGGCTGCTTCAGATGAATCGACTTCATGGTAACTACCATCGTATAACTTAGCTTTAACATCAATAAGTGGGTATCCAGCAAGAACACCGTTTTCCATTGATTCTTTAAGACCTTGTTCTACTGAAGGGATGTATTCACGAGGAACAACACCACCGACGATAGCATTTTCGAATTCGAATCCTTTACCTTCTTCATTAGGTGTAAATTCGATCCAAACGTCACCATATTGACCTTTACCACCAGATTGACGAACGAACTTACCTTGTGCAGAAGCTTCTTTAGTGAAACTTTCACGGTAGGCAACTTGTGGTTCACCAACTGTAGCATCAACCTTAAATTCACGACGCATACGGTCAACCATGATATCCAAGTGAAGTTCTCCCATTCCGGCGATAAGAGTTTCACCAGTTTCAGGGTTTGTTTCAGCTTGGAAAGTAGGATCTTCTTCAGCGAGTTTTTGGATAGCGACGTCTAACTTGTCACGATCTTCTTTAGAATTTGGTTCGATTGATACTTGGATAACAGGGTCAGGAATTTCCAATGATTCAAGAATCAATGGGTGGTCGATAGCAGTAAGTGAATCACCAGTAGTGGTGTTCTTCAAACCGATAGCGGCAGCGATATCTCCTGAATATACTTCAGGAATTTCTTGACGGTGATTTGAATGCATTTGGAGCAAACGTCCAACACGTTCACGGTTGTTCTTAGAAACGTTCAAGACATATGAACCGGCTTCTAGGATACCAGTGTAGACACGGATAAATGTTAAACGTCCAACGAATGGGTCAGTAGCAATCTTGAAGGCAAGGGCAGCAAATGGTTTTGTGTCATCAGCCATCAAGTTTTCTTCAAGACCAGTCTTAGGATCTTTAGCGTTGTATGGTTTAACATCAAGTGGTGATGGAAGGTAGTCAATAACTGCATCCATCAACATTTGAACACCCTTGTTCTTGAAGGCAGAACCAGCAAGTACAGGGAAGAATTTAAGAGCAAGAGTAGCCTTACGGATAGCTGCTTTCAATTCATCCTTAGAGATTTCTTCTCCACCAAGGTATTTTTCCATAATGTCGTCATCAACATCAGCAACGGCTTCAACTAATTCGCTCCGACGTTTTTCAGCTTCTGCCTTATATTCGTCAGGAACAGGAACAGTATCCCATTTTGAGCCAAGTTCGTCTTCGTCGTAGATATCGGCAACCATTTCGATTAAGTCGATAACACCTTCGAATTGGTCTTCAGCACCTATAGGCATTTGAATAGCTTGAGCATTGGCTTGCAAACGATCATGCAAAGTACTTACTGAGTAATCAAAATCGGCACCGATTTTATCCATCTTGTTAACGAAAACAAGACGAGGAACTGAATAAGTAGTAGCTTGACGCCATACGTTTTCAGTTTGTGGTTCTACACCAGATTGTGCATCAAGCACAGTGATAGCACCATCAAGAACACGGAGTGAACGTTCAACTTCGATAGTGAAGTCAACGTGTCCTGGGGTATCGATAATGTTGATACGGTGTTCTTTCCATTCAGCAGTTGTAGCAGCTGATGTGATAGTGATACCACGTTCTTGTTCTTGTTCCATCCAGTCCATTTGTGAAGCTCCATCATGAGTTTCACCAATCTTGTGGATTTTACCAGTATAGTACAAGATACGTTCTGTTGTAGTTGTCTTACCGGCATCAATATGAGCCATGATACCGATGTTACGTGTTTTGTCTAACGAAAATTCACGTTTAGCCATAAATTATTCTCCTTTGAAATCAGCGATTACCAGCGATAATGAGCGAATGCACGGTTAGCTTCGGCCATACGGTGAACGTCTTCACGTTTCTTAACTGCAGAACCTGTGTTGTTTGCAGCATCCATGATTTCATTAGCTAATCTTTCGTCCATAGTATGTTCGTTACGAAGTCTTGAGTAGCTTACAAGCCATCTCAAGCCTAAAGTAGTTCTACGTTCTGGGCGAACTTCGATAGGAATTTGGTAGTTAGAACCACCGATACGGCGAGCTTTAACTTCAAGAACAGGCATAATGTTGTTCATTGCTTCTTCGAAAACGTCAACTGGGTTCTTACCAGTTTTTGCTTCGATGATGCTGAATGCATCATAAAGAATTGATGAAGCTTTAGCTTTCTTACCATCATACATTAAGTGGTTGATAAGTTTAGAAACTAATTTTGAGTTGTACATTGGATCAGGTAAAATATCTCTCTTTGGAACATTTCCTTTACGTGGCATAATTTAGTCTCCTCCCTATTAAGCTTTCTTTGCGCCGTATTTAGAACGACTTTGTTTACGACCGTCAACACCAGCAGTATCAAGAGCACCACGGATGATATGGTAACGTACACCAGGTAAATCCTTTACACGTCCACCACGGATCAACACAACACTATGTTCTTGTAAGTTGTGACCGATACCTGGGATGTAGGCTGTAACTTCGATAAGGTTTGACAAACGAACACGGGCGTACTTACGAAGCGCTGAGTTAGGCTTCTTAGGTGTCATAGTACCAACACGAGTTGCAACACCACGCTTTTGTGGAGCAGGGTTGTTTGTTAAAGTTTTCTTCTTACTATTGTATCCAAAGTTCAAGGCTGGGGCGTTAGATTTTTCGACGCCAGAATGACGGCCTTTTCTAACCAATTGATTAATTGTTGGCATTAAAAATTTTCCTCCTATTTTTGTTCACACATCCGGGAGTGTCTTTTTTTACTCGCGGATGCCCATTGCAATTAAGCACGCTTACTAATTTATCATGAATTCCCGCGCTCGTCAATATTTTTGAAAAAAATAATCGGCTGTTTTGCGTAGTTATTAGTGAGGTGAAACAGATGATTTTAGGTCAATTTTTTATCGGTGCTACCCTAGCTTCTCATTTAATGGTAGTAAACGAACGAACGCAAAACCAAACCGACTTTGTTCGTGGGAGTTCAAGGTGCACTAACTGTGGGTTTTTACTAACTCTGTGGGACTTAATTCCCATTGTCAGCTTTATCACGTTGGGCGGAAAGTGTCGTTACTGCAAAAGTAATATCCCGGCTAATCTCTTTATTGCAGAGTTAGTCGGTGGTTTACTTTTTGCATCCCTAAATCTGAGTTACCCTTATTCGCTCAACTACAATCTTAGCCTGGGCTTATTTTTCTTCTTTGGTGCACTTGCTGCTCTCGAAGATCAAAGAGAGATGGAATTTTGTTTACTTTATCTCGTCCCCTCTTTTGTTTTTTCTCTCTTGTTCCATTTCCAAAATATTTTGGCAAACATTATGCCACTTGTGCTCGTACTTTCTCTCCTACTCATTGTGCTCGTGCTGACCAACAAGTTTGGTTTAGGCGATTTGTTGTTTCTCCTCATTATCTTTTTTACCTTTGGCTTAGCGCAAACTAACCGCATTTTATTGTTAGGCTGTATCCTCTTCTTAGCTAAAAACTTTGGTCTGCGAAATTCAAAAACGCCGGCTCCGTTTTTGCCTCCACTTTATCTCGCGTCCATTTTGGTCTTTCTCTTATCCACGGCCCATTAGACAAAACAAAAAGACCATCCTCTAAAGGACGGTCTAATGTGAACTGAGATTCACACAACTATTTAGCTGGTGTTTCTTCAGTTGCAGCTTTTTCTTTATCTTCTTCAGCCATTTGTCTTTCAATATCAGCTATTGAATAAACAGATTCTGGTTGATTTGTTTTAACTTTAGGTTCCATTTCACGATACATCGCCATCCCAGTACCAGCTGGAATGATCTTACCGATAATAACGTTTTCTTTCAAACCAATAAGTGGATCGTTCTTACCTCTGATTGATGCATCAGTAAGTACACGAGTTGTTTCTTGGAAGGAAGCAGCTGACAAGAAACTGTTAGTTTCAAGAGAAGCCTTAGTAATACCAAGTAAGACAGATTGAGCAGTCGCTGGAATTCCACCGCTAACAAGAGTTTGACGGTTACGATCGCTAAATTCACGAATATCGATCAATGTACCAGGTAAGATATCAGTGTCACCTGGATCAAGGACACGAACCTTACGAAGCATTTGACGAGCCATAACTTCAACGTGCTTATCAGAAATCTCAACACCTTGCATACGGTAAGCCTTTTGGATTTCATCGAGTAAGTAGTTCTCAGTTGAGAGAACGTTACGGACACGAATCAATTCCTTAGGATCGATTGAACCAACAGTAAGTTTTTGACCACGTTTGATGTAGTCGCCTTCGCCAACAGCAACACTTGCAGTATAAGGAACACTGTAAGTTCTTGTGTCAGTTGAGCCCTCAACTGTGATTTCACGAGTATGTTCAGCTGGGTTTTCTTCAATAGAAGTAATTGTACCAGTAACTTCGGTAATTGTTGCACGACCTTTAGGGTTACGTGCTTCAAAAATTTCTTGCACACGAGGGAGTCCTTGGGTGATATCTTCACCACCGGCAACACCACCAGTATGGAAGTTTCTCATGGTCAATTGAGTACCTGGTTCACCGATTGATTGAGCAGCAACAGTACCAACTGCTTCACCAACTTCGACTTCTTCACCAGTAGCCAAGTTACGACCATAACACATTTGGCAGACACCGTGTTTAGTGTTGCAAGTGAAGACGGAACGGATAGTTACGTCAGTAACGCCTGCATCAATAATTTGTTGTGCCATGTCTTCATCCATCAAAGTATTACGAGGTACGATGACTTCGTGAGTTTCTGGATTGAAGACAGTCTTCTTAGTGTAACGGCCAACAAGACGATCAAACAATGGTTCAATCATTTCGTTACCTTCAGTGATTGAGCTAACACGTAAACCACGGTCGGTTCCACAATCAGCTTCACGAACGATAACATCTTGGGCAACGTCAACAAGACGACGAGTCAAGTAACCTGAGTTGGCAGTCTTCAAGGCGGTATCGGTCATCCCTTTACGAGCACCATGAGTTGACATGAACATTTCGAGAACTGATAAGCCTTCACGGAAGTTTGAAGTAACAGGAACTTCCATCATCCCGCCGTTAGGTGCGGCCATCAAGCCACGCATACCAGCAAGTTGCGTAAAGTTAGAGATGTTACCACGGGCACCGGAATCACTCATCATTGAAATTGGGTTGTTGTCATCAAAACTGTCGACCAGTTTTTGTTGAATTTCATCTTTGGCTTCAGACCAGATGCTGATAACACGATCATGACGTTCGTCATCAGTAATCAAACCACGACGGAATTGTTTAGAAACTGTCGCAACCTTCTTATGAGCTTCAGCAACGATTTCAGGTTTCTCTGCCAAAGTAGGAACGTCGGCAACCCCAACTGTAATACCTGAAATAGTTGAGATTTCGTAACCGAGTTGTTTCATGTCATCAAGTAATTCTGAAGTACGTTGAACTTTATAAACCTTGAAAATTTGGGCAATGATATCACTCAAGAAACCTTTTTTGAAGGTGCCAACGAGTTCTGATTCAGCCAATTTTTCATGGATATCTTCACCTGGTAATAAGAAGTACTTAGCAGGTGTACCGTTGACTAAGTTGTCATTGGTAGGTTCGTTCAAGTATGGGAATGCACTTGGCAAAATTTCGTTGAAGATCAATTTACCAAAAGTAGTCACCATTACGCCGTTTTCCATACCAGCTGGGAAAGGCTTTTCAGGCATTGATGCTGCTGAAATACCAATTCTTGTATGGTAATGGATATCATCATTTTGATAAGCGATAACTGCTTCTTCAGTAGAATTGAAGATCATTCCTTCGCCTTCACGATTCTTTTGTTCTTGTGTTAAGAAGTAGTTACCTAACACAACGTCTTGAGAAGGTGTAACGATAGGACGACCATCTTTAGGTGCCAAGATATGGTGAGCGGCGAGCATTAACATTCTTGCTTCTGCTTGTGCTTCATCAGAAAGTGGTACGTGGACGGCCATTTGGTCACCATCAAAGTCGGCGTTATATGCTTCAGTTGCAAGAGGATGCAATCTGATAGCTTTACCACTAACTAGGACTGGTTCGAAGGCTTGGATACCAAGTCTATGCAACGTAGGTGCCCGGTTCAAAAGAACTGGACGTTCCTTGATAACGTCTTCTAGGACATCCCAGACTTCATTATCTTGGCGATCAATCTTACGTTTAGCATTCTTGATGTTTGAAGCAATTTCACGTGCTACAAGTTCGTGCATTACAAATGGCTTGAATAATTCAAGCGCCATTTCACGAGGCAAACCACATTGATAGAACTTAAGTGTAGGTCCAACGTCGATAACTGAACGGCCAGAGTAGTCGACACGTTTACCAAGTAAGTTTTGACGGAAACGTCCTTGCTTACCTTTAAGCATGTGTGAAAGAGATTTCAATGGACGGTTACCAGG
>CAMJXI010000013.1 GCA_946409675.1 uncultured Lactobacillus sp.
TGGTTTAATTTCCTCTTATTTAACACCAACAACCCGCTTAATCAGATTATGACAATTTCCTTCATTGATTTTATGAATGATACCTCCCCAATTAAGTATGTCCAAGTAATTGGTAGTGGGATTGTCTACTTCGTCATCATTATTTTGGGCTTGTACCTTGCTGGCGGAAAAGACATCTTCAGCCGGCTCTTAAATCCAATCAAGAAGCACCAAACGAAGGCCATCTTACTTGGAATTATTGGTTTCGTTGCACTTTATGTCCTGGGAAATTTTTTGGCAGTTTATATTCCCACGATCGTTGGCGATGACGTCTCCAAAAGCATTTCAATGGGGCAATGGGTTTCAGTTCCCATCTATATCGTAGTCACAATCCAGCAGTTTTTCATTACACTAGCCAACCAGATTACTTTTATCATGTTTTTCCTGGCTAGTTGCCAATTATTCAACGTTTCAAGCGAGCACTCCTGGCTCCATTGGCGGATGATTTTGGCCGGTGCTCTTGGCGTCTTACTCGTTGCGGTCACCAGAATCACACCTTTAACACCTAATTTTCTACCCAATATTTTAACCATTGGCTTGCCCCAACTATGGCTGTGGCACGTTTACCGGAAACAAGATACCGCGCTCATTCCTTGGTTAATCTATTACCTACCGATTCGGATTGGCGTTCTAGCAATTCTGTTAATCAGCATCTTCGAATAAATTTATTTCCAATCAAAAAAAGTAAGAATTTCAGCCCACAAACTCGGGGTGAAATTCTTACTTTTTATTTTCTATTTGTGGTACGTACTACCAGCATTAATCATGAATGCCCGGTATATCTGTTCGCTCAAGACCACGCGCATTAGTTGATGCGGTAACGTAAATTTCCCAAAACTGACACTTTGATCAGACCTTTGTAAGACATTTTCTCCCAGACCATTCGATCCACCAATCACGAAAACGATGGAACTATGCCCATAGGTCTGCAGATCCTTGATTTTCTTGGCCAACAATTCGGAGCTCATTTGTTCACCCAAAATTTCCAAGGTAATCACAAAATCCTGGTCCTTGATCTTCGCCAGAATCTTTTCCCCTTCAGTTTCCTTGATTTGGTCGATTTCCTTAGCACTCAAATTTTCTGGAGCCTGTTCATCTTTTACCTCAACAACCGTAAGCCCACCAAAGCGACTCATTCGCTTCGTATACTCAGCAATTGCCTGTGTAAAATATTTTTCTTTGATTTTACCCACACCAATAATCTTTATTCCCAAAGTTATCCCTCAATTCACAACTTATTAACATCAATTATACACAATGTGGAAAACCCTGTGACTATATTTAGTGGTCTAAAATAATTACCCACTATTTGTGGTATATACCTAATTCTTCTTAATAAATTTTTAAATATTTGTGCACATTTTCTCTTTCCTTAACAATATCACAAACTTTTTGCTTCAAACCCTATCACACCGGGCTGAACGTCCGTTCTATCAAAAGAATATACTTTTTATTTACACACAATTCACAGGTTATCCACAGACTCTGTGGAATACAAAAGGCCGACTTTTACACAATTCACAGAGTTATCCACAATTTTGTGGATTTCGACTGTGTCTAAATAGTTCTTGACAACGCTTTTTTCCGAACAATTTTTGTTTCATAACACCTATTTGAGGCCAAAAAAAAATACCAGTCTTAAAAGGCTGATATATCTTGGTTTTCTCGTTATCTAATTTAGTTATTTTTACTTCAAAGTGACGCTGACAGTTTGTTTTTTACCATCTCGGTAAATCTCAACACTGACTTTGTCGCCAATCTTATGGCTATACAAATTAGAATGCAGTGAAACAACATCCTCAACTTTTTTGCCATCCATTGCAACGATGACATCTTTTGCTTTCAACCCTGCATTTGAAGCGGCAGAATTTTTCGTTACTGAAGCAATGAAGACACCATAGTTGATGCTGTCAGGAAGATTCAATTGGCTCCGGCTATTGGTGGTTAGCTCAGAGACACTACCGATGCTGACACCAAGCTTTGGTCTGGAAACCTTACCGTTTTTGACAAGTTGGTTGATAATCGTCACAACTTCATCACTAGGAATGGCAAAACCCATCCCTTCAACAGTACTACCATCCGTTGATGTGGATAACTTCATTGAGTTGATTCCCACCACTTGACCAGATGCGTTCACTAACGGGCCACCTGAGTTACCTGGGTTAATGGCTGCATCAGTTTGAATAACCGTTGTTTGGTTCGTCACGTTACCATAGTTATCGGTAATGTTAACCGTCCGGCTCTTCGCTGAAACAATCCCTTGCGTCACACTGGTTGCATATTCGCTACCGAGTGGTGAGCCAATCGCAATCACAGATTGACCTGGCTGCAAGTTCTTCGATTCACCAAATGAAGCCACAGTTGTGACATCACTTGCATCAATTGACAGAACGGCCAAATCGGTTTCACTATCTGTTCCGACAATCTTAGCTGATAATGTCTTACCTGATGACAAAATTACGTTAATTTCATCAGATCCTGAAACTACGTGGTTATTCGTCACGATATAGGCTTTCCCATCAGATTTCAGGTAAATTACCCCAGAACCTTCACTGTAAGTCTGTAATGTGCCTGATGAGGATGAGTTACTGTCATCGCTGTTCTCACTGCTACCGCTTGTCGCGTCATTATCGCCTTGTGTTTGTTGTTGGTTGCCAAAAAAGTCCGTGCTAGAATTTTGCGTCTGTAAGTTGATGACAGATACAACGGCGCCATTCACCTTGTTAAAGGCACTAGTCATTGTTCCGGCAGATTTTGTGCTGACGTTTGAGACTGACGCATCATCTTTTGAAACAGAAACACTAGGTACATTGGCTGTTGCGAGCTGCGACATTCCGTAGTAGCTCGCCCCGCCACCTAAGATTCCTGATAGTGCGCCAACAGTAGCGGTTTTCCAAAGAATACCTTTGGTGGATTTAGTTTTTACATCACTTTTGTTTTCATTGTTATTAATATTGTTATTTTCATTATTGTCCATCGTAATCGCTCCTTTTCTACTCTCTTAGCTTAATTCAAAAATATGAAATTTTTATGAATTTAATTTAGAGAAGTATGTCAAAAAGTGTGATTAAACGGTAAATAGAGGCTGGGCGGTCGTTGGATCCGTCTTCAAGATCTCGAAATCACTCGCAACTTCGGGTTCTGCCCGCTCACACGTTTCAAGAGCTGCTTCATAAGCTACAGCCTTTGTATTGTTTTCCGGACTCAAATGCCCGAGGAAAACCTTCTTGGTGTGGCGGTCGACGATATCGACCAATGTTTGGCCGCCTGAATCGTTCGATAGATGTCCCGTGTCACTCAAAATACGTTGCTTCAAATCCCAACTATAAGGTCCCTCACGCAACATTTCTAAGTCGTGGTTAAATTCCAATAAGTAGGCGTCTGCACCCTTAATCTCGTCCTTAAGCCGGTCAGACACGTAACCTGTATCTGTTAAGAGACAGATTTTTTTGTCGTTTTCCATGAACTGGTAAAATTGTGGTTCTGCAGCATCATGAGACACCAAAAAAGGATTCACATCGAGGTCATCAAGCTGCAAATGTTGTTCTGGTTCTAGTATTTTAATTTTGTCGGTAGGAATTTTGCCCATGCTACTCTTCCCTAAAATTGCATCCCAGGTTCCGGAATTAGCATAAACATTTAGGTTATAACGCCGCATTAAGACGCCTAAGCCCTTGATGTGATCGCTGTGCTCATGCGTAATAAAGATTGAGTCTAAATCCTCAATATTGCGGTTAACGGATGCTAAGAGTTCTTTGATTTTTTTGCCAGAGAAACCCGCATCCACCAAAACCTTGTGTTTTCCTGTCTCGATGTAAGTCGTATTACCGGACGAACTACTTGCTAAAATTGAAACCTTCATACTAGTTGTTTCTTCCAATCCTTAAGAATTATCTGAGGCCGTGTTGGAAATGATAGCACCATTCAACGCGTTCACTCGTTTTATTTGCAAGTTT
The DNA here is from genome assembly GCA_946409675.1 of uncultured Lactobacillus sp. Taxonomy (GTDB): domain Bacteria; phylum Bacillota; class Bacilli; order Lactobacillales; family Lactobacillaceae; genus Amylolactobacillus. Next base: position 3,996 of record CAMJXI010000013.1, read on the forward strand.
TTCGTATTCTTATTTTCCACCCCAATTAACCAGGTTGGTAAATAAATGATGTTTCCTTTTACTTCAGTCATTTTGGTATAGCCTAGGATCACCCATTTAATGGATGAGTCGTTCGGCAATTCACTGTACATATATAAATAGTTAACCGCTTCGGACTGACTAATTGTTTCTTGTTTCTCGCGCACTGGCACGACGTTTTCTTGGTAACTCTGCGTGTAACCAATAATGGCACTGTCACGAGAGTAGAAATGGAGTAAGCCTGTGCTATCAGTTAACTTGCCGTACTTCGTTTTTTGGGCAAAGACAATTTCGTTAGTCGAAGAAAGCGCGTCGGAAATGACGTAGTCCGTCCCCTCCAAAATATTGGTGGAATTCTTTTTGAATTCGGTTAGTTTTTTAACTAAGTCATCGTGGTCTGAAAAAGTGATGGCCGTGTTTAAGCTACTACTCAAAATTTTCGTGTTTTTGTCGTAACTAACCCGTTGATCGACCAATTCAGTCATTTTAGACTGCAGCGAATCCGACACTTTGCTCGCTAAATAATACCCGTTAGAATAGCTCGTCGAGAGCTTAGGGGTCGTGATGTTATCAGCTTGCATCTCGGTTTTGATACTGTTCTCAGTTGAGTTTGGGGCATCCGTCGAAAGGGACGGTGTTTGCAAAATCGTGAAGAACAAAAAGATATCAATTGAGAGGAAGACTGTTAGAAAAATAATTTCGATTTTTTTGAAATCCATCTTTATTCCTCCCCCGTCACGTTGTTTTGAAAGCTAGCCAATTCAGTGGTTTCCCACTCAGAATAGGTTTTCCACTCATTATAAATCTCAAAATAATAAGTTGGCTTCAAATTGACTAGGTTATCCACAGAACTGTCTTCACTCATCGTAAAGCCAAGCTCAATTCTCTGAATACTTTCCCGTTTGATTCCGCGAGCGAGCAAATTAGCCACAACATCTGACGTCTTTGGTAAGGTCACTGTTTGGCTGTCTGCCGGAATAGGAATCTGCAAGTTAATGTTTGAGAAGTTGATGTTCACTCCTGAGTTAAAGAAATTAACCCGTAGTGCGGGTACGTTATCGTTCTCCAAAAAGACAGGCAGACCTTCGACATAGTTCCGGTAGCTGAGGTAATCGGAGCCCATCGCAAAATATCTGAGGTTGTTAACCTGCAAGCCAGACTTCATCAGATAATCAAAACTACGACTAAAGAGGCTCGTCGCTTTTTTGGGAATAGTGGTATCCGCATAGTTGGTGTAAGTTACTAAATCGTTCACGCGATCAACCACAATCCGCTTGTAAAGACCTGAAGTGTAAGTTGCGTTATCGTCGGTGACCTTACTCTCAATCTCGCTAGTTCCAAGTAGTTTAGAGACAAAGTAAGATTCTTGTTGTTGACTGGTCAAGTAGCTATAAATGTTAATTTTATTGCTGTCTAAATAAAATGGCGTGTAGTGCGTACCCACTTTTTCGAGGGAAACGGCCATGCTGTGGGTTGGTGCTTTGATTAGCTTTTTAGTCTTGGTTGAGGACCAGTCACTGTCCTTGAAGCGATACATCGTTTCGTTTTCATCAGATCCCAAATAAATATACTTGGAATCATTTAATGGAATAAACAGACGGTTAAATTCTTTATCGCTCTTCAGGTTCGAACTGGAAACTTGGTAGATTTTGGCAAAAGAATCAATGGTCAGCTTGTCAGGATAGGCAAGTTGGAGATAATCATCATTCTTCAGCATCTTTAAGTACTTCGATTTAGTAGTCACTGAACGGGTAATTCTACTTAAGTCATGTTTCTTTAATTCCTTGAATATTTCCACGGGAATATTTTTAGTTTGGTCATGAATTTGAAAACTTTCTCCGTTTTCGTCGCTAACAATCACGTCGGTCGGCAAAGCAATATTATTTAATGATTCAAAATTCTGTTCTTCGACCTTTACGGACGAAGTGTTTGATGAAGTATTGTCGAATCGTTGGTCGTTGGTCCAGATAAAATACGAGAGGACCAAACTAACAGCGATGGCTAGGACAAGACCTATTCGAATTAAAACGTTGCTAAATTTCATCCCATTCACCTCCGTCACTTAATGGTTCAAACGGCAAGGAAATATAGAACGTAGAGCCACGTCCCTCAGCACTATCCGCCCAAATTCGACCATGATGGGCCTCAACAACTTCCTTAGAAATTGCGAGTCCAAGCCCAGTACCACCTTGTTTCCGAGAACGTGCCTTATCAACCCGGTAGAACCGGTCGAAGATTTTGTTCAAGTCCTTGCGCGGAATCCCTAAGCCTTGGTCGGAAATATTAATGACAACGTGATTTTGCATTTGGACCAAACGAACGGTAATGACACCGCCGTCTGGGGAGTACTTGATGGCGTTGTTCATGATATTATCGAGTACTTGCGTCATTTTGTCGGTGTCAATTTCGACCCAAACATCTCGTGGCGTAAACTTACGCTTAATAGAATATTTCTTGGTTTTCTCGTCATCATCCGATTTTTCAATCATCATATCAAAACGGTCAAGAATATAGCCTAAGAATTCGTTCAAGTTGACCCATTCAAGTTCCATTTTCGCAGTACCTTGGTCCATCCGAGATAAGCTCAAGAGATCATTAATCATCCGGATCATCCGCTCAGTCTCATCCTGAGTAACTTTCAAGAACTGTGGCGCAACTTTAGGGTCTTTCCAAGCGCCGTCGTTTAACGCCTCGACATAGCTTCTCAGGCTGGTTAAAGGAGTCCGCAATTCATGTGAAACGTTCGAAACAAATTGCCGTTGTTCCCGTTCGTTTTTGTGTTGCTCGGTCACATCATGCAAGACACAAACAAGACCAGAAACGAACCCGGTAATTCTTTGAATTAACGAGAAGTTGGCGTGCAAAATTAATTCTCTTGAGCTGCCTTCGTTGATGCCAATAATCAATTCTTGTTGGTTGGACATCAAATCTTGCATAGTCATTTGGTCCTGTAATCCGAGGAGTTCGGTAATCGATTCCCCGATAACTTCCTTTTCAGACTTGTTCAAAAAACTAAGGGCCATTTCATTGATGATGGTAATATTACCGTGCCGATCGGTCGCGATAACCCCATCGGTCATGTGCGTTAAGACGTTATCCAACCGCCTTCGTTCAGATTCCGAGACGTCTTGCGCCTCTTCAACACGAACAGAAAGGTTATTAACTGCCATAGCTAATTGACCCAATTCATCGTGGGAATAAACACGAACTTTGCCGGAATAGTCCCCACTGGCCATTCGGATGGCTTGCTTCTTCATTTCCTCGATTGGCCGCGTTATTGCCCGGGAAACAAGTAAGGCAATGACAGCTCCCAAAAGTGAGGCCACAAGAGAAGCAGTTAAGAAAGTCAGAGTAACTTCCCTAATGTCGGCAAAGACAGACTCCATGCTGGCCCGCACGTAAATAACCCCGGTTGCGGTCCCACCAGTTTGCGAACTAATTGGGGTAATCTGCACTAGGGAACTATTTCCATTATCTTTGACGATTTTGGAGAATTTTTGGTTACTAAAACTAACATCTTTGATATCCGAATTAGTTGAGCGTTGGCCTACTTTATCAGAATCGTTGATGTTGCTGACTGCACGAATAATTCCCCGACCATCAATAACTTCCACGTCATTGATTTGCGAGGTATCGTAATCCGCCAAAATATTAGAAATCTCACGGTTTGCCTTGGTATAATCAGACTTTTCCAGTTGGGTAGAAATCTGGTTGGTGATTAAAGAAGGTACTTGAATCGAGGTCTCAAAGGAGTCAATCGTATTTTGCTCAAGTTGCCGCGTGAAATAAGCACCGATAATTTCAATCGTTGCTAAGAGCATCAACATGAAGACGATGGCTACTTTAAAATTAATTGACTGTAAAAACTTAACTTTATTATTCATTAATTCTCACATAAAAATAAAAGCTACCTCAGAATGGTAGCTTGCAATTTAATCTTCCTCAGGATTTTTCATATAATATCCCACACCACGACGAGTCACCAAGAGTTCAGGTTGGCTAGGGTTATCCTCAATTTTTTCACGTAAACGACGTACGGTAACGTCAACGGTTCTGACATCGCCGAAATAGTCGTAACTCCAAACAGTCTGAAGTAAATGCTCACGCGTCATAACTTGACCTAAATGTTGGGCCAAATAGTGAAGTAATTCAAATTCTCGATGAGTAAGCTCAATCTTTTCACCACGTTTTGAAACCATGTAGGCATCGGGCATGATTAAGAGATCACCAACTTGGATATTTTCCTTGCTGGTATCAACGGTTGCTTCAGAAATTTCACGACGGCGCAAATTAGCCTTTACCCGCGCAACTAACTCGCGGTTAGAGAAAGGCTTGGTTACGTAATCGTCGGCACCCATTTCGAGTCCCAGAACTTTATCGATTTCTGAATCTTTGGCAGTAACCATGATAATAGGCATATCATGTGTTTTGCGCACCTCACGTGCAACTTCCAAACCATCTTTTTTAGGCAACATTAAATCCAAAACCAAAAGATCGGGATTGTAGGATTCTACTTTTTCGATAGCTTCGTCGCCGTCATAGGCGGTTTCCACTTCGAAACCTTCTTTGGTTAAGTTAAATTTGATAATATCGGATATTGGCTTTTCATCATCGACAACTAAAATCTTCTTGGCCATTTATTCAGCCTCCTTAAGTCTTATCTACATTATTATTGTTGTGTACTCATTAAACTAAAACTTGTCTTCATTATACCTTATAATTTCTTTTTTTGAAAAATTCCCCAAAAGTATTGAAATCCTTACTCCCACATGATAATATTATTAAGTTAAGTTTTGGGTGGTTAGCTCAGCTGGCAGAGCAACGGACTCTTAATCCGTGGGTCCAGGGTTCGATCCCCTGACCACCCATCAAAACACCATTAACCAGTGATTACGCAGTGTAAAAACACCGTAGTTACTGGTTTTTTTGTGTCCTATAGATTACTAATCAACGATCCTATCGCAAACAGAGCAATATAAATCATCACAATCAACGAATTATTTTTGACCAAAACCATATAAACTTCGCGCTTATTCTGGTTTGTGAAGAAGACTGAAATCTTTTTCCAGACAAACGGATAGAGCAAAAATGCGAATAAAGTGATTACTGGGGCCAATTTCAAAACCACCAACAAGATAATCATCAATCCTGACAGCCAGAAACCGGTTTGAAAGACCTTTATTGCCCGGGGAATACCGATATAAGAAACCAGCGTTTTCCGGCCATTTTGCAGATCCTGTTCCAAGTCACAAGTATTGTTAGACAATTGCAGGATGAACCAGATGATTGCAGGCACCATCGTAATCAAAATTAATTTCCCAACAGCTGCTGCATCAAAGGTCCATTCCCCAATACTACCAAGGTAGAGATAAGTTGCGGGAATACAAATGGCTATCGGAATGGCGACAGCAATCTCGCAAAAAATAGTACTATTTAACGGTTTAGGTCCAGCCGAATACGAAAATCCAAGAATTGCAGCAATTGAGCCAATAATCAATGTTGGCAGGCCAGTAAAATAGGCCAAAACTAAACCGATTACCCCGGCAATAGTTGACATGCCAATCAACCATTTACGGATCACGGTCATGTCCATATTGTTCCGGCCAATCGTACTGATTTCCGTTTTATAGATACCTTCGTCCGACGCGTTTTTGTAATCCATATAATTATTCTGCATGTTGATGATTAAGTGAAACAAAAAGACGACAATAAACGCTGGTAATGTAAACGCCCAGTTAAACGTTCCATAGTAAAAATAAGAGTAACTAAACGCCAATATCAGCCACATGACGTCTAGTGGTGTTGTAAAAATCTCAGTTAATTGATAAAACATTTTCCAAGTCATAAAAATACCCCAATTTTCAACTTTTAAATCTTCAATTAAATAATTATCCCGTTACAGTGATCAACCTCGTGTTGAATTACCTCGGCAATAAAATCCGTAAATTTTTGGTGTTGCGGTTTAAAAGTTGCATCTAAGTAGCGCACTTCAATTTCCTGATACCTAGTCGTTTGGCGTTCGCCAAAAAGCGACAGGCACCCTTCACTGGCTTTATAAGACCCGTTTTTACTAGTTATCTCTGGATTCACCATGATCACCGGAAAGAGTCCCATTTTCACGATGATTATTTGTTTGTCTACGCCAATCATATTAGCTGCCAAACCGACAGCCCTGTCTGCATTAGCATTAAAAGTGTCGGTTAAATCTGTAATGGCTTGCTTGTCTTTTGGTGTCGCCTTTATACTTGGTTGTTTTAGGAAATCTACGTCTCGTGTGATTTGTTGAATCATTCATTTAAACCTCGTTTCTCTACGTCTAAATGTACCACATTTGGTCGATTTTATTGCTTGATTTGGCTGAATCAGTTATACTTGTCCACGGTGCCAAACCCATGAACAGAAATCTTGTTGGTGCAGCAATGCATTTGGAAAACGAGATTTGCTGTTCTTTTTTTTTGCAAAAAAACTTCCTATTATTATTTGTCTAATTAATTCGCATTTTGACACCTATGATATGCTATTAATAACGAAGAATTTAGATGGAGATTAGATGTTACAAGTAGATTTAGAATGGTTAGCAAGATTAATAGTTGCCGCACTTTGCGGTATGGTAATTGGTTACGAACGCTCAATTAAAAGTAAGAGTGCTGGGATTCGGACACACATTGTGGTCGCCTCAGCTGCTGCCCTTTTTATGTTAATTTCGAAATACGGTTTTGCCGATATGTTAAATACGAATGGTGTCGCGCTTGACCCCTCTCGTGTTGCTGCACAAATCGTCAGTGGTATTTCCTTTTTAGGTGCTGGATCAATTCTGGTCCGAAAAGAAACAATCAGTGGTTTAACGACAGCCGCTGGTATCTGGGCAACAGCCGCCATCGGTATGTCAATTGGTGCGGGAATGTACTTCATCGGTATTTCCCTAACCGCGTTTATCGTTTTAATTCAATTCGTCTTTCACGATGATACAATTTTGAACAAGGTAATTTTGAAAGTTCACATTCGAATGCGAATTGAAGCTAGAAATGTTCCGAATATGCCCGACAGGGTCATTAATTGTCTGAGTGATAGTGGTGTTGAACAAATTAGCTACCGCATTGCTTCAATCACCGAGGATATCATTGTTTTAGAGATTGACGGTACCACCAAAAATAACTATGATCAAAATCAAATTATGTTAAATTTGGACCAAACAAAGGGTGTTTTGTCCGTCAAAGCCATCAATAATAGTAAATAATTCAAGTATAAATCCGATTGAAAAAATCGGATTTTTTTGTGGACATTTTTGCCCGTTTAATTTGTTTAGATTGACCCAACATGTTATCATGTAGGGGATAAATTTAATATATTAAGTTAACGAGAAAAGGAGCTTTTCAATGGCAAATTTCTATTATTCTCTCCGTCATGCACTAGACCCAAGATCAAATACCCCCGAAACAGATGCAAAACTACTCGAGTTTTGTAAGAAGGGCAAAATCGATAACGTAACCTTCATGTTGAACGTTGAAGAATTGAACGCCAGTCACTTAACCGGACCTGAAACGCAAGTTTGGCTCGATGCAATTAAACCCGTTCAAGCAGAATTAGCAAAAATCGGCGTGACAACTAGTCTTAACCCTTGGACCACAATCATGCATAGTGACCGTGGGATGACGGTTAACCCAGAAATTGGCTTCGATACAATGGTCGACATTAATGGTAAGAAAGCCACTATGCTAGCTTGTCCGGCTGATCCAAAATGGCGCAGCTATTTGGCAGACCGTTATGCGCAATATGCTACTCTTCATCCAAAAGAACTGTGGTTAGAAGATGATTTCAGACATTACAACCATACACCACTTAAACTAGCTTGTTTCTGTGACAGACACATGAAGATCTACGAAGAAAAACTTGGCTATGAAATTTCACGAGCTGATTTCGTCAAAGAATTCGTTAAAGCTGGTGACCCAACCCCTGCTCGTCGAGTATACCTAGAAACTGCTCGTCAAGAAATGATTGATACTGCCGCTCAAATCGAAAAGGCCGTTCACGAAGTTTCTCCAGAGACTAACGTCGCCTTGATGAGTAGTTTCCCAGACTGGCACGCACTAGAAGGCCGTGATTGGGCTAAGTTGTTTGATACCTTAGCAGGTCCCGGCCACCCAAGAGTTAACCGTCCGCACCTTCCCGCCTATAATGAAATTGCTCCTTTGAAATATTCGCGCGCTTTTGAAGAATATACAAGAATCACCGCTGGCTACCTTGGTGATGACGCTGTTCTGATTCCCGAACTCGAAAACTACATGTATTCTGGTTTCGTGAAATCCGTTAAGTTTACCCAGTTCCAAATCGAAACGGCAGCTTTGGTTGGTGCTCGCGGTATTCTGCTCAACCTCTTCCCAATGATGGGTAACGGCGTCAACGATACCTACGGCTATGCCGAAATGTTGGCCGAGAGCAAACCTTTCTTGAACAAAATCACTGAGAACCGTTTATTGATGTCCAAAACTCGTGGCATCCAAATCTTAGTCGACCAAGACTCAAGTTTCACAATGCACACAAGTGCCGGAGTTGACCCAGAAAAATTATTACCACAAGAAAAGAATTGGGCTGCCCTACTTGGTACGTTTGGCTTCTCGACAACTATCACACCGGTCACACCAAAATCTGTTTTCAAAGACCAAAACTTGGCAATCTCTGGCCAACTTTTGCGCAATTTAGATAATGAACAAATCAAGAGTTTAATTAAAGATAACCACGTAATGCTTGATGGGGAATCCATCCAAGTACTGATTGACCGTGGCTTAGATAACGAATTACTACATATCACCAACAGCGAATGGCACCCCTTCCGATCAAATTACCAAGCATTTGAACAAGCCGATGGGATGGAAATTGAAGGAGTTAAGAATCCAAGAATCACCATGTTACAGCACACCGGTAACCACCTCCAACTCGAATACGCCGCTGATGCAGACGTTAAAGTATTCACTTTTGCCTATAACGAGTTCAGTGAAAAATTGGGCAACGTCATGGCCTTGATTGACCACCACATCATCGTGATGCCAATGGATAAGGATCCAAAATACGGTTGGGAATCACAATACATTGGTTACAAACAAGGAATCTACCAAGCAATGCTTGATGAATCAATTTCTGTCGATTACCTCGTTGGTATGCCAAACGTTAAGATCAGCGTAAATGAGGATGCTTCAACTATTTGGTTGAGTAACTTCACACTTGATGACTATCCAACTATCAAATGGCACCCTGCACAACCTGTGGCTGCTGAATACGCAACTCTCATCAAAAAATACGACAATACCGTCATTGAAAAAGAAGTTAAACTGATTAAAGATGGTGCTTTCGTAATCATTAACGAGCCAATCAATAGCTTAGAAACAATGCAATTACTGCTTAAATAGTAGCTTCTAAAATTTAATTATTTGATTTTCAATATATGTATAGGAGTAGTTTTTATGGCAAATTTTTACTATTCGTTACGTTCTTGATCCACGAACCAATACAGCTGAGAAGGATGAAAAGCTCTTACAGTTTTGCCAAGATGCCAAAATTGATAACGTCACCTTCTTCATCAACGGTGAAGATATCAACGCTAGTCACTTAACACCGGCACAAACGCAGGTTTGGCTTGATGCCATCAAATTAGTGCAAGATAAATTAGCTACAATCGGCGTCACAACAAGTCTTAATCCTTTCTCGACCATCATGCAAAACGATCGCGGCAAAACCATCAACCCTGAAATTGGATTTGAACCTTTGGTCGACCTAAACGGACGGGTGGCAACAATGATGGGTTGCCCAGCGGATCCAAAATGGAAAAACTATCTCACTGCTTGTTACGCACAATTTGCGACTTTACATCCTAAGGAACTTTGGTTAGAAGACGATTTTCGTCATTTTAACCATTCGCCTCTTAAATTGGCCTGTTTCTGCGACCGACACATGAAAATATATGAAGAAAAACTTGGTCGGCCGATTTCTCGCGTAGATTTTGTTCAAAGAATCTTCGCCCCAGGAGCACCAACCGAGGAACGACGTGTCTATCTGGAGACTGCACGCCAAGAAATGATTGACGTCGCAGCAATGATTTAAAAAGCCGTTCATTTAGTTTCACATGAAACAAAATTGGCCTTGATGACTAGTCAACCAGATTGGCACGCAGTGGAAGGACGCGATTGGCAAACTTTATTCAGTCAGCTTTCCGGTCCAGACCACCCCTTTGTTTCCCGTCCGCACCTCCCTGCCTATAATGAGGTTTCTCCGTTAAAATATGGCAGAGATTTTGAAGAATATACTCGAATCACAGCGGCATACCTTGGTGAAGACGCCATTCTCCTACCGGAGCTTGAAAATTATATGTATTCTGGTTATGCCAAATCGGTGAAGTTTACACAATTCCAAATTGAGACAACCGCTTTGGTTGGTGCACAAGGAATATTGCTCAATATTTTTGAAATGAACGGTAACGGTGTAAATGACACTTACGGCTATGCCAAAATGCTCTCCGAGAGCAAACCGTTCTTGAACAAGATATCAGAGAGAAGATTGTTGCTCTCACAAACCCGTGGCATTCAGATTCTGGAGATCGGAAGAGCGTCGTGTAGGGAAAGAGTGTAGATCTCGGTGG
>CAMJXI010000014.1 GCA_946409675.1 uncultured Lactobacillus sp.
CCACCGAGATCTACACTCTTTCCCTACACGACGCTCTTCCGATCTGTACCAAATCTTAGAAGAAGAGGGTGCAGGCTGTGATATCGTCTCCGGTGGCGAAATTTACACCGCCTTGCACGCCAACATGCCGGTCAACATGATGGAATTTCACGGCAACAACAAGTCTTATGAAGAGTTAGAATACGCAATCGAGAGTGGCGTCGGCACGATTATCGTCGATAATTTCCACGAGATTGACCTCTTAAACGAGATCATGGCGACTCGTCCAGCGGACACTACCCAAAATGTCATCTTCCGGATTGCCCCCGGTGTCAGTGCTGAAACGCATGATTATGACGTCACCGGTCAAGTCGATTCAAAATTTGGTTTCGATGTTTTGAGCGGCCAAGCTCACGAAGCGCTGTTCCTTTTACAAAATAGTCCCCAACTAAATCTCGTGGGCTTACATTGCCACATCGGCTCCCAAATTTTTTCAACAGAGGGTTTCCTGAAGGCCGCCGAAAAGATGATCGACATCTTCGACCAATGGCGCGAATCGGACAACTTCACCGCGCAAATTCTCAACATGGGTGGCGGTTTTGGGATTCGCTACAAATAGGGCGATGACCCCGTTGAACCCGAAGTCTTCGTCGAACAAATCGTGGCCAAGATCCGCGCGCGTTGCGACACGCTAGACTATCCGCTCCCAGAAATCTGGATTGAACCTGGTCGCAGTATCGTGGCTGAGGCTGGAACGACCATTTACGAAGTTGGCTCAACCAAGTTCGTTCCTGGGATTCGTAACTTTTTGGCAGTGAACGGTGGGATGGGTGACAATATTCGACCAGCATTGTACCAAGCTGAATATACTGCCTTCCCGGTGGTTGTAGACGATAGTCGTCCGGCAGAAACGGTCCGCGTAGTCGGCAAGTATTGTGAAAGTGGCGACATTTTGGTGCACAACGCAACCATGCAACACTTCAACGCCGGCGAGCTATTGGGTATCAACAGTACCGGTGCCTACGGTTATTCGATGGCTAGCAACTATAACCGCAATCCGCGTCCTGCCGTAGTTTTTGTCGAAAATGGCAAAAGTCGCTTGGTCATCCGCCGCGAAACATATGCCGACATGATGCAACTAGACATTCCTTTAGAAAATAGTGGGGTTTAATGATGAGTAGACTAAGACAATATCGTGATTCACTGTTAATCCTGACCGGTCTTTTGGTTGGGGGCGCAAGTGGCCTCATCTTCGGTGAGAAAACCCAGGTCCTCGCACCATTTGGGAACATCTTCTTAAACCTGATGTACATGATCTTAATTCCATTGGTGTTCTTCTCAATTGCTAGTGCTATTGGCAAAATGACCTCGCGTTCTCGTTTGGGGAAAATCCTTATTTCAACCTTGGTGGTCTTTGGCTTCACCGCCTTAGTTTCAGCCATTATCGGTTACATCGGTGTCTTGGTGGTCCGTCCTGTTCAAGCAGGCCACACCGACAAAATCATGGCACTAATGGGATCCGTGAAAGATACGGGCGAGGCCTTGCCATTATCAGACCGCTTGGTTGGACTCTTCACGGTCGACGATTTCTCAAAACTCTTGAGCAAAGCAAATATGCTTCCACTGATCGTCTTCTCACTCTTCATTGGTCTTGCTACCAGTGCGAGTGGCGAAGCGGGCGAACCATTTAGAAAATTCCTCGAAAGCGGCAACGCTGTTGTCATGCAAGTCGTGAAGTACATCATGTACTACGCACCAATTGGTTTAGGCTGTTATTTCGCAGTTATCACTGGCCAACTCGGTTCCCAAATTTTGGGTGGCTATTTGCAAACTTTCCTATTATATCTGGGAATTACCGTCATTTACTTCTTCGGCGTGATGTCCGTCTACGCGTTCCTAGCTGATGGCCGGGCCGGAGTTAAACTCTTCTGGCAAAATATTACGATTCCAGCGGCGACTGCGATTGCAACTTGTTCTTCAGCAGCTTGTATTCCCACCAATTTGAAGTACGCAAAACAAATCGGTGTCTCCGATGATATTGTCGATACGGTCATCCCACTTGGTGCAAATGTGCACAAGGACGGTTCGGTGGTTGGCGGGATCATGAAAATAACCTTCCTCTTTATTCTCTTTGGCAGAGACATTACCACACCGCAAAATGCGTTAATGATCATCTTTGGTGGCTTCTTCGTTGGAGCAGTCATGGGTGCCATTCCTGGCGGTGGACTCGTGGCAGAGACGTTGATTGTTTCCATCTTTGGTTTCCCAACGGCAGCTATTCCTTTGATCATTATCATCAGTACGATTATCGATATTCCTGCAACTTTGTTAAACTCGGCCGGAAATGTCGCCAGTGCGATGATGGTTTCGCGAATTGTTGATCACGGTTTTCAAAGAAAAGACAAAAGCGTTAAAAATACCGAAAAAGTTGTTGAGGTAAACTAGTAGTCTGGTCATACATATTTTAAATAAGTGAATATTTTTTATAACAATTTAAAATATTATGCAAAAAAATGGTGTTAAAACAGTATTTCCGGTGCTGGTATAGTCCAATTCTAGCCAAAAGACTAGTTTTTTGAAACTTTTTTCAACTTTCTGAAAATATGTCAAAAAAGTAAAAATAAAATACATAAAAAGACCACAATTATTTTGGATTGTGGTCTTTTGTTTGTTTGTTAAATAAATAACAAGTATAATGCAACCGGTATAGTCCGATTATTTGGTGGTATAGTTGGCCTCACTGCACTTTCTTAAGTTAATATATTAATTTTATGATAAAATGTGCGACTCTAGTGCGTACTTGAAAGTAATTGTAATCAATTGTGAATTTAAGTTTCCGAATGATGAATTCTTTTTTAAGAATCCTATAAATTCATCCAAATTGATTGTTAACGGTTGCAAAACGTGATTGTTCAATCTTTTTGGTCGTGTTAAAATTAGAGTTGAATTTGAGTTAGAAAAAATTTGCTGATCATCGACAGCAATTTCTTCTCGGACGTCAAGTTCTAGAAAAATCTACAGGAGGCGCAAAAATATGGTCGGAATTATTCTTGCCAGCCACGGGAACTTTGCAGCTGGCATAATGCAGTCTGGTCAAATGATTTTTGGAGAGCAAGAAAAAGTTGAAGTTGTAACTTTTATGCCCAACGAAGGTCCAGATGACTTGAAGGCACATCTTGAAGCAGCAGCTGCTAAGTTTGACCCAGAAGATGAAGTATTGTTCTTGGTCGATCTTTGGGGTGGATCACCATTCAACCAATCTAGTGCATTGTTTGAAGCTCATAAGGACAAATGGGCTATCGTTACTGGATTGAATCTTCCAATGTTAATCGAAGCTTACAGCTCAAGATTATCAATGGATTCAGCACAAGCAATTGCTGCACACCTTGTTGAAGCAGGCAGAGAAGGGGTTAAGATTAAACCTGAATCCCTTGAACCAGCTCCAGCAGCTGCAGCAGTCGCTGCACCTGTTAACGCAGGTAAACCAGGCGAGATGACATATGGCTTAGCTCGTATTGATTCACGTTTGTTACATGGCCAAATTGCAACAGCATGGTCGAAAGAAATTAATCCTACCCGGATTATTGTTGTTTCGGACAACGTTGCAAAAGATGATCTTCGTAAGAAGTTAATCACTGAAGCCGCACCAGCAGGTGTAAAAGCACACGTTATTCCAATTGATCAAATGATCAAAGTTGCTAAAGATACGGAACACATGGGTGGTCAAAAAGCATTATTACTTTTTGAAACACCAGAAGATGCACTACGTGCAATCGAAGGTGGCGTTCCTATCAAGACACTTAACATTGGTTCAATGGCACATGCGGTTGGTAAAGTTCAACCAAATAAGGTGTTGGCATTTAACCAGGAAGACATCGATACTTTCGCTAAATTGAAATCACTTGGAGTTGATTTTGATGTACGTAAAGTTCCAGCTGATTCAAAAGACAACATGGACAACATCTTGTCAAAAGCTCAATCGATGTTAGACCAAGCTAAATAGCTCAAAAATTTAACAAATGGAGGAATACGAATTATGGCTTTAAATGCATTTCAAATGATTTTAGTCGTTTTAGTCGCATTTCTGGCCGGTATGGAAGGTATTCTTGATGAATTCCATTTCCACCAACCAGTTATTGCTTGTACTTTAATCGGACTAGTAACAGGCCAATTAGTTCCATGCCTAATCTTAGGTGGTTCACTACAAATGCTTGCTCTTGGTTGGGCAAACATTGGGGCCGCTGTTGCTCCCGATGCTGCTTTAGCATCAGTTGCTTCAGCAATTATCCTTGTTCTCTCAGGACAAGGCGAAAAAGGTGTTAACACTGCTATCGCCGTTGCGGTTCCACTTGCTATCGCCGGTTTACTCTTAACTATCATTGCTCGTACTTTAGCAACTGGTATTGTTCACTTTATGGATAAGGCTGCCGAAGAAGGTAGTTTCCGTAAGGTTGAAATGTGGCACATCATCGCTATCATCATGCAAGGTTTACGTATCGCTATTCCTGCAGCATTGATCTTAGCAGTTGGTGCTGACCCAGTTAGATCATTACTTGCTCAAATGCCTATCTGGTTAACAGATGGTCTTGCAATTGGTGGTGGTATGGTTGTTGCCGTTGGTTATGCAATGGTTATCAACATGATCGCTACTAAAGAAGTATGGCCTTTCTTCGCTCTTGGTTTTGTACTTGCAGCAATCCCTCAATTGACTTTGATTGCTTTAGGTACAATTGGTGTTGTACTTGCACTTGTCTACATTACTTTGTCAAAAGTTGGTGGTTCAAGCAACGGTGCAGGTGGCGCAGGTACTGGTGACCCAGTCGGCGACATCATAGATAAGTATTAGGGAGGATGAAAAATATGGCTGATCAAAAAGTATCATTAACCAAAAAAGATCGTCTCTCCGTTTGTTGGCGCTCAACTTTCATCCAAGGTTCATGGAACTACGAACGTATGCAAAACGGTGGCTGGGCATTTTCACTTATCCCAGCACTGAAGAAATTATACAAAACTAAAGAAGAACGTAGTGCCGCTTTAAAACGTCACTTGGAATTCTTTAATACTCATCCATACGTAGCATCACCTATCATTGGTGTTACATTGGCTCTTGAAGAAGATCGTGCTAATGGTGCACCTATTGATGATGTTATGATTCAAGGTGTTAAAGTTGGTATGATGGGTCCTTTGGCTGGTATTGGTGATCCTGTGTTCTGGTTCACTGTTAAACCTATCCTTGGTGCCTTGGCAGCATCACTTGCTATGTCAGGTAACATCTTAGGACCAATTCTTTACTTCGTACTTTGGAACTTAATCCGTATGGGATTCATGTGGTATACACAAGAATTTGGTTACCGTGCAGGTGCTAAAATCACTGATGACGTTTCAGGTACATTGTTACAAGACGTTACTAAAGGTGCTTCAATCCTTGGTATGTTCGTTTTAGGATCATTGATCCAACGGTGGGTATCTGTTAAATTTACTCCTGTTGTTTCAACAGTTAAACTTGCAAAAGGTGCTTACATTGACTGGGATACTATTGGTAATGGTACCAAAGGTATTCGTTCAGCCCTTGAACAACAAGCATCAGGCTTGTCACTTGGTAGCTCAAAAGTTACTACTTTACAAGACAACTTGGATAGCTTGATTCCAGGACTTGCAGCATTACTACTTACCTTGCTTTGCATGTGGTTATTGAAGAAGAAAGTTTCTCCAATCGTCATCATCCTTGGCTTGTTCGTAGTCGGTGTTGGTTTACACGTACTTCATGTAATGTAATCTAACCACTCTTGTATTAAAGTAGCCTGGGTATTATACTCAGGCTATTATTATTGAATGAAAGTTGACGAAAAAATGGTTGAATCATTAAATTCTAAAGTAGACTTAACGATGGATGCTACTTCTTACCTTGGTATGCCAACTTATGGCAAATTGCTTTTGGGTGACAAAGGCTTTGAATACTATAATGAACGAAAAGTTGAAGATTATATTCAAATTCCTTGGGATCAAGTTGATAAAGTAATCGTGTCCGTGGTTTTTGGTGGAAGATGGATTCCGCGCTATGCCTTTAAAACAAAGCAGACGGGGACCTATGTCTTTGCCTCAAAAAAACCTACGACGGTTTTGCGAGCAGTCCGGAAATATATCAAACCAGAAAATATTGTGAAATCACTCAGTTTTGTCGACGTCATTAAACAAATTGGGGCCAATATTCTCGGACTTTTCCGGGGTAGAAAACCCAAGAAGAATAAATAATTGTCTGGTAACTGAATCAGGAGACAATTCATAGTCTAAAAACCAAAGAAGCGTCCAACCTCAAAAGAGATTGGACGCTTTTATTGTGCTCAAAAATTAGTTAGATTTCTGAATCTGGGTCGATTTGCGAACGCGTACTAATTTTTGGATTAGTTTGTACTGCACTAATTTGGTCGTTGGCGTCTAAGACGGCGGTGATGTCGTGGACGTTTGTGTTAGCAATGAGCAGGTTAGAGATGGCTGTGATTAGGTAATCGTCGATGGAACGATCGAGCGGACGAGCACCAAACTCGGGGTTGTTACCTAACTCGACCAATTTAGTTTTAACTTCGCTTGGAATGTGAAGCTTGATACCAAGATTAGCGAAGTGTTTATAGAAACGTTTGAGCTTCAACTCGAGGATTTTAAAGAGGCTGTCTTTATCCAAGGGGTGGAATTCAATGATATGGGAGAAACTATTTTGCAATTCGGGGCTAAAGGTCTCGGCTAATCTTTCGGTCGAAAACTCGAATTTGGTCGTTCTGTTTTGGCTGCCATAGCCCATGTGGGCGTCGGCAAATTGAATGCCGGCATTTGAAGTGAAGAGGATAATATTTTGATTCAACGAGTAGGTGACGCCGCGGCCACTCGTAATCTGGCCTTCGTCGAGTATCTGAAGCATCAGGTTTTGAATGGATTAACTAGATTTTTCAAACTCGTCAAACAGGATGATTGCATTGGGATGATCGCGGACGGCGACGATGAGTTCGCCTTCGATTTCGCTGTTTTTGTATTGACCAGTTAAACCGATAAATTTGATGATGCTTGCTCGTTCGTCAACGTACTCGGACATGTCAAACCGAATAAATTCGGTTTCGGAACCATATAACTCAAAAGCGAGTTGTTTGGCTAATTCGGTTTTGCCAACACCGGTTGGACCAACGAAGAGCATTGTGGCAAGCGGCCGGTTAGGGTTGTTCAAACCAAGACTGGCACGCATTAGGGCGTCAGTTACGGCCTTAGTGGCTTTTGGCTGGGCGATGACATGTTTGTTCAGGTGAGCTTCGAGTTGACGAATGGTGTTGGTGTCAAACGTGGTGGTCGCATACGAGTTGTACTTGCTAGCAAACATTTTTTGGACGTCGGAGACGGTAAAGGTAATGGGTGATGCTGTTTTTTTAAGGGTGCTAGCAGCAGCAACTTCGTCTAACCAGTTGATGGCTTGATCGACGGCAGGAATGCTTGTGTGGATATTTTGAGTACCAAGGGCTATCTCGGTTAAAACCTTGGCGGCGAACTGCACGTGGTAAAGTTGGGCAATATTTGGGGCAAATTGGACAAGGATAAATTCTAAGTCGGAAAGAGAAGGCTGGCTGAGTTGGAAGGTGATGGGACCAATGAAACGGCCGGTTTCGTAAAGGTGGTTCTTAGGTAGAAGATAAGTCGTTTGGGGACCTTGCTCGTTGTTTAGTTCTTGGCTATCGAAGTCATACTGAGCTAAGAAGGAAACGGTCCGAAAACCGGGAACCGCTCTGGCGTTAGGAGTAGAAAGAAGGGTGACTTGGCTTAAGATGGGGTGGTTAGCATAATGTTCTATTTCCCGGGCAATCTGGGAAAGAAAGAGATTATAGGTGAGGGTTGAATCGGTCACAATCTTGATTGGTTGTGAAGATGCTTGGGCGAGGAGTGAAAGAAATCTCTCGCGGTCTGCTTGGAAGATGTTTAGTGAATCGGGACCATGGAGGACAATCTGGTCGTCGGGGTTGTTCTTGAAGAATTCGCGGGCGGCTTTTTCTTCGCGACTTGGTTCTAGTGGAATAATTTTGTCGGTGACTTGGAAAAGGTTGATGAGGTTTGTTTGGCGATTGGTGTATTTCTGGTACATGGTTTTGGCAACGTCGATAATTGCGAGATTTTCGTTTTTGATTTCTTGGTTGATACTGCGTTTTGAAGTCATATTTTCCATATATTCACCCATTTCTTGTCCAAAAGGGAAATTTCCCGTTAACGTGCGAAGATTGGCTTTAATTTGCATGAATTGGGGCTCGACCGTTGGTGGATCGTCGCTGTCGAGTTCTGCTAGGAGTTTGCTAGTAATTGCGAGGGAACGAAAGTTGTCTTCGATCCAGGAAAAACTATCGATATTTCCCAGGTAATCAAACTTGGTAAAAGGCTGGAATTTATTGTAGAACATGTTGATGAACTTGCTGATGGAAGCCGCTGAATATTTGAACAGGCTTCCCTTGTCGGGGTGGGCGGTGAAAATCTTGGTCAACTCAGCGAGAGAGGAGTCTTTGGTGAAGTCGATTAGGGTGTTGATAAACTCGTGTGCTGTCTGATTGCGGGCAGACTTGAGATTGGTGCGGTCGTTAATGAATTCAGCTTCGCTTTTCATGCGTTCAGCGAGAACACCATAGGTGATGCGACGTTGCAGTGAATAAAATTCTGCGTCTTTGACAATAGCTAGAAGTATTTCAAATTCGCAGCTCGGACAGTTCGTGAAGACTAAGGCACAATCTTCGAAAATAACCGGATAAGTAAACGGGATAAACTCTTTATAACAAGAGCCACAATTAATCGTTTTTTCCATTAAGTCACCACTTTCTTTTGCTATAAGTATGTAAATAACTTTTTGGGGCGAAGACCATTGTATAATAATTTTTCCGGAAAGAAAAACAAAACGATTATTTATTTTTGATGGAAAAAACAAAAAAAGATTCGCCTAAAAAGACGAATCTGGTGTGAATATTTAACTATTTAACGTTGAGGATCCAAATGAAGCCGATGAAGATGATTGAAAGAACATACATCATGGGGCTCACTTCTTTACCACGTTTTGCGGCAATCATGGTGATAGGGTAGGCAATCATACCAAGAGCCAAACCATCAGAGATTGAGTAAGTCAAAGGCATACCGATGACGATGAGGAAAGAAGGGACGGCGATTTCGAGCTTAGTCCACTCGATTTTGCTGAGGGATTGAGCCATCAACACACCAACGATAATAAGTGAAGGTGCGGTAACTTGGGAAGTTACGACACTGAGAAGTGGTGAGAAGAAAAGGCCGAAAATGAAGAGGATACCAGTTACGACGGCGGTGAAACCTGAACGACCACCAACGGCAATACCGGCAGAAGATTCAACGTAAGCACCAACGGGTGAAGTACCCATGATGGCACCGGCAACCATGGCGGTTGAATCGGCGGCAAGAGCTTTACCTACGCGAGGCATTTTGTTGTCCTTCATGAAACCGGCTTGTTGAGCTAAACCGATTAAAGTACCGGTTGTGTCAAAGAAGGTAACGAGCAGGAAAGTAAGAACGACAACTGCCAGTTGAACGGTGTTGATGTCACCGATGTGGGTGATAGCTTGGCCGAAGGTTGGGGCAAGACTTGGTGCGGTTGCGATGAACTTGGTAGGCATTGGGATGACGTTGATAATCACACCGAGGATGGAAGTTAAGACCATTCCGACGAAGATACCACCTGGAACTTTGCGAATCATGAGAATAACGGTGACGATTAAACCGAAGACTGTGAGGAGAGTGGTTGGAGTTGTAAATGAACCAAGACCTACGAGAGTCGATTTGTTGGCGACAATGATGCCACCTTGTTGGAGACCTAAGAAGGCGATAAACATGCCGATACCGGCTGAAATTGCGTATTTGAGGTTAGCTGGGATAGCATCGACGATCTTTTCACGGAGTTTGAAGATGGTGATGAGAACGAAGATGAGGGATGCAACGAAAACGGCAGCTAGTGTTGTTTGCCATGGAATTCCCATACCGATAACAACAGTGTATGAGAAGAAGGCGTTAATACCGAGGGCTGGTGCGGTTGCGATAGGATACTTAGCAAAGACACCCATGATGATCGAACCGATGGCAGAGGCTAAGGCAGTGGCTGTGAAGACAGCACCTTGGTCCATGCCCGCAGCACCGAGGACGGTGGGGTTTACGAAAAGGATGTAACACATACTAACGAAAGTAGTGAGTCCTGCGAGTGTTTCGCGCTTGAAATTTGTTTCTAGTTCGTCAAACATGAAATATTGTTTAATAGAGTTCATTTTGTTCCTCCAAGAAGGTAATGTTCGTTTTTTGTTAAGAAAAAACACAATTTATAGGATAACATTAATTCGATAAGTTGTAAACACGAACGAAAGAGATATTTTGAAGTTTTTTGGACAAACTAAAAGGACATCCGGAGATGTCCGTCTAGTTCAGAAAATGGATAAATTAATCTTTTCTCTTTCTGTATGCTAATCCGAATAATGCTAAGCCGGAAAGCAGGCCTAAACCAACAAGTGACATGAGTGATTGGTTCTTTTCACTAGTTTGAGGTAAGGCGGAGTTTGTAGCTACTTGGTTGCCTGGAAGGCTGGTATTAGTTGTTCCAGGAGTACTTTCGTTAGCTGAATCTTTTAAGTCACCTTCGACGTGGCTGTCGTAAATGGTAGGAACGGCAGTTTCGGCTTCGTTAACTTGTTCAAGAGTAGTGGCAGAGTCCAAATTGTTGAGAATTGCAGTAGCGGTCTCTTATGCGGTAGCAATTTGGTCGGCCTTTTCTTCTTCAGTTAACGTGGTGTCTGCGTTGATGGCGTCTTTGGTTTCATCTAAGGCGGCTTGGACTTGATCCTTGATCTTGTCTTTCTTGCTGTCTAAGGATTCACCTGATACGTGTGTATCAACGTAATCTGGGTTGATAGCTTTGATCTCGTCGGCGTTCTTACTATTGTTAACTTGGTTGATTAAGGTGTTAGCAATATTTTGTGCCTTGGTGATTTGATCGTTTTTATCAGCTTCAGAAATGGTTGGATCGTTAGTGATAGCGCTGATAACATCAGAAAGCTTGTCGTTGATGGCACCAATCTTGTCTGCTTTTTGTTTATCGAGCGGAGTACCTGGTTTGTGTAAATCGGGAAGAGTTGGAGTCTCAGTCTCAGTTGCAGGTTTTTCGATGTCTGTAGCAGTTTTGGACTTGTTAACGGCGTCGGTTAATTCTGCTGCCTTCTTGTCGACTGCTGCTTTGTCAGCGTCTTTTTCAGCTTGCGTCTTGGTTGCATCTTTGTCGATGTCATTCTTGGCTGTCTCGGCAGTCTTTGTGATATCTTCAAGAGCCTTCTTCTTCTGGTCGGCAACCGAAGCACCTGGTTTGTGGCTTGGTGCGATTACTTGATCAGTAGGGGCTGGATTAGCGGTAGAAGTTTCTCTGTCGAGGATAGCCTTGATTTGATCGGCTGTTTTAACGGTTGGGTCGGCAAGAGCGGTCTTAACTTTGGCGTTAGCGACTTTTGTGTCCTCAACCTGTTTGGCTTTTTCAGTAGGAGTAAGGGTGTCGTCGCCTTTGATAGCGGCGATGGTCTTTTTCTCAACTGTATCTAGAGTTTTATCGGCGGTGTCTTTGAGTTCATCAACGGTAGGCCCAGCTGTATGGGTTGACTTGATGGTTGCCGTTTTAGGAGTTGGAGTTACCGTGGTAGTCTCGTCGTCCAAAAGTTCCTTAACTTTTTGAGCAGTGTCTACGGCTGGGTCGTCGATTGCGTCCTTAGCCTTCTTGGTTGCACTAAGGGCTTCGCCAACTTGTTTAATCTTTTCTGCTGTTGTCAAAGTAGGATCGTCGTTAATACCTTGAATGGTATCTTTTTGAACTTGGTCGATAGCCTTCTTAGCGTCGTCTTTGGCAGTTGCGACAGGAGTACCAGGAGTATGTGCTGACTTGATGGTTGCAGTAGTTGGAACTGGAAGAGCAGTTGTAGTTTGCTTATCCACAATTGACTTCACATCTTGCGCAGTAGTAACAGCAGGATCATCAAGATCTTCTTTAACCTTGTTAGCAGCTTTGATTGCATCGGCAACACGATCAATTTTCTCAGCAGTAGTTAAATTAGGATCATCGTTAATACCTTGGATGGTATCCTTTTGAACTTGGTCGATGGTCTTCTTGGCATCGTCTTTAGTAGTTGCGACTGGAGTACCAGGAGTGTGTGCTGACTTGATGGTTGCGGTAGTTGGAACAGGAAGTGCAGTTGTAGTTTGCTTATCCACAATTGACTTTACATCTTGTGCAGTAGTAACGGCTGGATCATCAAGATCTTCTTTAACCTTGTTAGCAGCTTTGATTGCATCGGCAACACGATCAATTTTCTCAGCGGTAGTTAAGTTAGGATCATCGTTGATACCTTGAATGGTATCTTTTTGAACTTGGTCGATGGTCTTCTTGGCGTCGTCTTTGGTAGTTGCAACAGGAGTGCCTTCTACATGAGTAGGTACAATTGTAGGTTTTTCGGTCTCAGCTTTAATGATGTCGTTGATTTGATCTGCGGTTGTCACACTTGGATCATTGATTGCGTCATTAACTTTCTTGGTTGCACTTAAAGCGTCGCCCACTTGCTTGATCTTTTCTGAAGTAGTTAAAGTGGGGTCTTGATTAATTGCATCAATTGTATCTTTAAGAAGCTTATCAATTACTTCTGTTTGTTTAGTCTTTTGATCAGAGACTGGAGATCCCTTAACGTGATTAGCGGTAATTTTTGGAATGTCTGTAAGGGTATCGTTTACTGCATCGGCATTCTGAGCGTCGTCAATAGCCTTTAAAATTGTTTCGGTTGAAGATTTAAGGTTTTTAATCTGATTTTCTTTTTCATTTTGTGAAAGACTATCGTCATTTTCGATTACCTTAGTGGTCGCTTTTACAAATAAATCAACCGAAGATTTAGCCACAGTTTTTTTATCGTCTAGAGAAGGGCCAGGAGTGTAAGTAATCTTATCAATTTCAGTAGGATTAATAGCAGCAAGTTCATCAAGAGTAGCAGAGTTAAATTTAGTAACTAAAGCATCAGCATCACCGTTGATTTTGTCTTGAGCATCCTTGATTTCAGGTGTAGTTAAGCCGGAATCTTGATCAATAGCAGTAAGAGCTGCAGTTCTCTTGGTTTCGATGTCAGCAAGAGCAGCTTTTTTATCATCATCAAGCGAAGAACCAGGAGTGTAAGTAATTGAAGGAATCTTTGGATCCACGGCCGCAACTTCTGTAGGATTAGTTACGTCAGTAACTTCACCAGTTAATATCCCTGCGTCAGAAGTAACTTTATCGATAGTAGCTTGTTTTTCAGTTGAAGTTAAGCCAGTATCAGCATCAATAGCAGCGAGCGCCGTATCTAAAGCGGCTTTAATTTTAGCTTTTTCTGCAGTTTTCAAGTCGTCGAGCGAAGGAGCGGGGTTATTTGCATTCGCAATGGTTTCATTAGTTTCTTCATTAGTTACAGCTTTGGTCACGTCGTCTTCGGTTGTACTTTTTGTAATTTGTGAGTAGACAACGGCGGCAGCGGCTGTTGCTTTTGCTTTTTGATCTTTTTTCTCGGTGTCAGTAAGATCGGGATTGGCATCTATTTTTGCTGTCTCCTCAGCGAGAATATTGTCGATTTTGTGATTTGCGACAGCTTTCGCCATTGCCAAAGGGTTTGCGAGACCGCTGGTGATTTTTCGAAGGATAACATCAAAAGCCAATGGAACTTTTGATTTAATTTCAGTTACAGTTATTGTAGGTTTAACAACTGGACGTCCTGTAAAGTTGATAAGAACTTCTGTGTCTGTTACTGTTAATTTTTTAACAACGTCATCGTAGTAGCTTTGAAGTTCTGCCTTGGCAAGTGCCTTGCTGGCATCATCAAGGGTGGTCGCGTCTTCAATCTTTTTGAGCATGTCGTCGTATTTAACTTTTTCTAATGGTAGTTGTTCAGCAGCGGCAGCTTTTCTCGCCTCAATTGTTCCGCCAATTTGAATGGCGTCGGAAATCGCATCTTCGTATGTTCCAACCGGAGCAGCATAAACAACACTACTCAACTGATTGTTCACAACGGTTGTTGCACCACCGAATAGTCCAAATCCTACCAGTGTAATTCCAGCAACTTTCCATATCTTGCCAGATTTATACATCTTAAAATGAGTCTTTTCCTCAGAATTGACCGATT
>CAMJXI010000015.1 GCA_946409675.1 uncultured Lactobacillus sp.
TTCAGACGTGTGCTCTTCCGATCTCAGAATACTACGATTACCGCACGCTCGAATACAATACCCAATTTAAGGACCAAGCTAAGTACTACGAAATTACCCGGGGAATAGATCTTTCGTTTGGTTACAACAAGTGGGGCAGAGCGAGTGACTTCATGACCGCCACGGATATTAAAAAGTTAATTGATGATGCCAAACCTAATGGTGGGAGATTATTACTTGATGTTGGTCCAATGGCCGACGGCACTATTCCACCAGAACAAAGTACAGTGCTCAATGACTTGAATTTACTCGAAACAATTAAGTCAGCTTACTAACTGACTAACTCATTAATTCACCACCAAAAAGCACAAGCCAACAAACAAGCAGTCTAAAAACCGCGCACACTAGAGTCTAAAGTGTGTGCGGTTTTGTTATTCAATCTTTTTGTGATGTTTTTAACAATACCTAAACTTTTTACTAAATTATTTCAAAATATATACCAAAAATTATTCTATTTGGGCTACAATAAGAGATGCAGAACAAGTAACCGCTTTCATCGGTTTAAATTATTGTTGATTCGGAAATTTGTTAATAAAAAATAGGAGGCAATATTATGAGTAGTCGTGAAACGACAAATGTTTTATGGTTTGATGAATTGCACAGGGTAGATGTAAACCTTGTTGGTGGTAAGTCTTCATCTCTTGGCGAAATGACTTCGTCAACGGATGTTCCAGTTCCGTATGGCTTTGCTACAACCGCGCATGCATATCAGTACTTTATGCAGACCACGGGTTTGAACGATCAAGTTAACACTCTCCTTGAGAATATCAAGGATTATGAAAACTCTGAAGAACTTCGTACGACATGTGAAAAAATTCGTAATCTGATTGTTGATGCTGAGATGCCAGCTGATTTGGCGAGTGATATCACCAAAGCTTATGCTGATCTTGGCGTGAAGATGAACCAGATTGACCCATTTGTTGCCGTCCGTTCTTCCGCAACAGCAGAGGATTTACCAGATGCATCCTTTGCTGGTCAACAAGAATCATATTTAAATATTACCGGCGCAGCTGATGTTGTTGATCGTGTACAACAATGTTTCGCATCATTGTTTACTGACCGCGCAACTTACTATCGTCATAAACAGAATTTCCCTCACGAGAAGGTTGCACTTTCCGCAGCTATTCAAATGATGGTCTTCTCGAAGTCATCAGGGATCATGTTCAGTGTGAACGTTGCTAACGGTGATGACACCAAAATTGTGATCGATTCTATCTTTGGTCTAGGTGAATATATCGTCTTGGGTAAGGTAACTCCTGACCACTTTGAAGTCGACAAGAGCACGATGAAAATTGTCGGCAAAACTGTTATTAATCAACCAGTTGAACTAGAGCGCATCCCAGGCGGTGGTACCGTTGAAAAAGAAGTTCCAAAAGAACGTGGCGACCAATCTTCATTGACTGACAGCCAAGTAATTGAGTTGGCGCACTATGCCAAAGCAATCGAAGACCACTATGGCACTTACATGGACATGGAATTTGCTTTAGATTCGAAAACTGACAAACTCTGGATTGTCCAAGCTCGTCCAGAAACAGTTTGGTCACAACGTAACAAGAATAAGAAAGCTGCTCCAGAAGCAACGGTTTCTGAGAGTGATGCAAAAGTTCTTGTCCGTGGCTTACCAGCAAGTCCTGGTGTCGCAAGCGGCGTTGTGCACGTAATTGATGATCCAAAAGATATCGATCAATTCAAACAAGATGAGATTCTGGTAACCGTTATGACTTCTCCTGACTGGGTACCAGCAATGAAGAAGGCAGCTGCCATCGTTACTAATAATGGTGGGATGACTTGTCATGCTGCAATCGTTTCTCGTGAAATGGAAATTCCATGTATTGTTGGGACTAACAGTACATCAGTTCCAGCAACCGATGTTTTGAAGACCGGTGATGTTATCACAGTCGATGCCCAAAATGGGGTAGTTTACGAAGGTAAAGTTGCTAGTCTTTTGAAACATGAGACTGCTGAAACACCAACAAACGGTCAAGTTGTCGTAGCCGAGACATTTGCACCAACCGCAACTAGCGTCATGATGAACTTGGGTGATCCTGATTTGGCCGACAAATATTCTACTTTACCAGCTGATGGTATTGGCTTGATGCGTGAAGAATTTATCTGGACAACCTTCATCCATGAACACCCACTCTATTTGGTTGAGACGGGCCAATCTGATAAAGCAGTTAATATGCTTGCTGAAGGGATTACTAAAGTTGTGAGAGCAATGGCTCCACGTCCAGTTGTCTTACGTCTGTCAGACTTCAAATCAAGTGAATACAGACAATTAAAGGGTGGCGACAAGTATGAACCAGTTGAACCAGCTGACTTATTAGGCTGGCGTGGTGCATCACGTTATTACGATCCTAAATATATTGAAGCCTTCAAACTCGAATTGACAGCTGTTAAGAAAGTTCGTAACGAGTATGGTCTCAAGAACTTGAACATCATGATTCCATTCGTTAGAACAGTCGCGGAGGCTAAGAAAGTAACCGACATTATTAGCAGTGAAGGCTTGATTCGGAGTGAAGACTTCCATGTTTACATGATGGCTGAAATTCCTTCAAATATTATTTTGGCAGATCAATTCAACCAATACTTTGATGGTTATTCAATTGGCTCAAATGATTTAGCAATGTTGATTTTAGGCTGTGATCGTAACAATGACACAGTTGCAAGCTTGTTTGATGAGCGTGACCTTGCGGTTAAACGTGCTATCAGACACTTGATTAAAGCTGCTCATAAGGATGGTAAGACAGTTGGTATTTGTGGCCAAGCACCTTCACAATACCCTGAATTTACTAACTACCTGATTCAAAGTGGGATCGATTATGTTTCTGTTAACCCTGATATGGTTAAAGAAACTAAACGTAACGTTGCCCACTTCGAACAAAGCATTATGCTTAACAATGCTACCGGTCGCGGCTTACAAGACCCAACGGATTACGATTTCTAAAAGGTTCAAGTAAAAATAATCAATTTCAAAGGACACATTCTAAATTTTAGGATGTGTCTTTGTTTTGCCCAAAAGTGAGCCTTATATTATGACTGATAAACATACAAGGGTATACTAAAAATAGAAATAGTGTTAGATTAAGTGATTATTATTTTAGATTTGTGGATTTGAGTTTATCAAAAAGAAAATTTTATTTGGGGGTGCAGAGATGAAAGATTTACGGTTAGACATTAAGCAACAAACCAAAAAGGATATCAAGGAGCATCGCGGGAAGATGTTCATGCTAGGGACCTTTCCCTATCTGATTGCAATTGTTGGTAGTATTTTACTAGCATGGCTCGGGTCGAAATCACTGATTGAGACTATGTCCAAAACCGACAGCGCAACGATGCAGAGTGCTGGTGTCGATTTGCCAGGCTGGATGCAATTTGGCATGTTCGTCCTGACAATTATTACCACGTGTATGTCGCTTGGGGCAATGTGGTCGTATCAAGACTATGTTAACGGTAAGGTTGAATTAGAAGAGATCAACGTCGGCGCTAGCTACTTGCGCGTCTTTAAGGAGCGCTTGGGTAGATCAATCTTGACCTACATTATCACTTCGATTATTTCCTTCGTGGTTTCTTTCGTCGTGATTATCGGCGGAGTCTTCCTTTTCCTTGCCGCAAGTGGCCACGCAATGATTTTCACCGGCAGTTCGTTTATGTCAGACTCGCTTGATGAGATGTGGGCGGCCAACCATGCGCTTAGTTCCGCTCTCTTAGTAATTGGCTTCTACCTCTTGCTAGTTCTAATCATTGCGTTAATCTTGCTGCAGTTTAACCTCGTACCAGCAATTTTGAATTACAAAAAAGATCTTGGTAGTTGGGGAGTCATCAAGTATTCCTTCCGGGCAATAAAAAAACACCGTTTTGAAACGATCGTCTTGTTCCTGAGTTTACTCGGGTGGTTCTTACTGACAATCATTCCAATTGTTGGTGTCTTTGTCGCTTTATGGTTCACTGGAGCCTATTTCATTTTGATGCCCGTGCGTTTCTATAATGCTTTGGTCGCAGAAGTTGAAGGACCAGATGATTCTCCAGCTACTCACGAATAATAAATTTTGACTCTAACGGGATGACTAAGTCAGCCCGTTTTTTTGTGGCCAATTCGAAGGCCAGACTACCTATGTCGTTGAAGTTGTGGTCAATCGTTGGAATATTCAGCAACTGACTACTTAACTGGTTTTCTTGGCCAATTAAGAGAGGTAGTTGAATACCTTGTTTGTTGTATTCTTCCTTGACCCCAGCCGCAATGTCATCGCCATTCGTGAAGATACATTGCACATTGGACTTTTGCGAAATCATCTTCTTGGCGACACGCATGCCGTCTTCATACGAGACAACGTCTGTGAAAGTTAGATTATTTTTAGGAGACGCACCGAAAATTTCTTTGTACGTATCCAGCGTTTTTTGAGCAGTTGCGCTTATTTCATATGGTCGGCTTAAAGTTACTGCTGCACTGTTAATACCCTTTACTTTGATCCAATTGAAGGCTTCGCGGTAGGCTGATTCGCGTTTTGAGAACACCGCTTGTAAGTCTGTTCGTTTAGGATCTTCGCACAAAATGATTGGTCCGTATTTTGTGTACTCGGCTAAAGTGTCGCGGGAAATTCCGTGAGAGGTGAAGATGAGTGCATCAAAGGCTTTGGCACGTAATTGTTCCAAGTATTTTATTTCTAATGTCGCATCGTATTCTGAAGGGAGGATGACGATGCGGTACTTAGTCGAAAAGGCGCCCAAGATGATGCCCCCAAGTAATTGCGTGAAGTACGGGTGTTTAGTGTGAGGCAAGACGACCCCAATATTAAAAGTTTTACCTTGGCTAAGGTCGCGCGCAATGTTGCTCGGAACGTAGTCAAGTTCATCGATGATAATCTTAATCTTTGCCCGGGCAATACTTGAGACATAGCCCCGATTATTTAATACGCGCGAAACGGTTGCAGCCGAGTAGCCGCTCTTTCGTGCGATATCATGGATATTTGTCATCTCTCCACCTGTCTTTTAATTTAGATTAGGCAACGAAGAATTTCAATCCGAATGCGACCCCATCTTCGTCGTTGGTTTTCGTAATGTGTTTACCAAAAGGCTTCACCAATTCGTGGGCGTTACCCATCACAACCGGTGTCCCCACAGTTTGCAGCATTGAGATATCGTTTTGACCGTCACCAAAAGCCAATGTTTCCTTATTGGTGAGTTTCTCAGAATCAATAATCTGTTGAACCGCGGTCGATTTGCTGGCGTCGGTACTAGTAATCTCTAAGTAGGTTGCCCCGGATTGTTGCACGCTAATTTCCGCAATATGTAAGTTTTCCAAGAAGTCTTTTAAGGATTCCATTTCGCTAGCATCCCAAGTCATCAGCATAATCTTGAAAGTCTTAGATTGGACATCGGTATACAAGGCTTTTCTGGTGACCACTGTGGGTGTGAGTCCTGTAATGGATTCTTCGAATTTAATTCCGTCGTCGATATTTTCAGTATACCATTTGTTTTCGTCGTAATAACTGAGACTAACGTGTGGAAAATAAAGACTAATCTGACTCACGAGTTGCTGGGTCGTGTAGTAATCCATGTAATGTTGTGCGAGAATTTTGCGCCCGTTAGCAGTGGGTTGGAAAACCAAGCCGCCATTAAAGGCGATTTGGGGATTACTCAAATTTAATTTGTTTAAGGTTGCTTCCATCTCGATTGGGGCACGGGCCGAGACCAACGTGAACGGAATCTGGCTTTCCTTGATTGCCTTAATATTGTCAGCACTAATTTGACCTTTCGAATTTAAAAGAGTGCCATCCATGTCTGAAAAAATGTGTTTGATCGTCATGATTTAATTCCTCCTAAATTTCTATAAACCTACTGTAAAGTGTGAAACGCATTTTAGGTCAAGCAGAAATTTAAAAGTTTTTTGGGAAAAAGGAGGAAAACGGAAAAAGATAGGAAGGAAACCAAGAAAGGGCATTCATTTTCAGTGATTAAAAGTCTATACTTTTAATAATAAAGAAAAATTATTAATGGAGATAGATATGACTGAAAAGAAAATGAGAAACATCGGCATTACTGTATTATTGGTTGAATACGTGCTCTATATAATCCTTGGCTTGCTGAAAATACAACTTTTTAATGGTATCTATGATTTTTTGTTCTATGCACTAATTTCGACTTTTTCGTTGATGTCGGCTATGAAGATAGCGACTGGTTCAAAGAAGCAAAGTCAGAAAACGGTTATTCTTTTGGGAATCGGGACTATTGCTTTTGGAGCTCTTGCAATCTACTCACACGTAACTTGGATTGTGGCAGGCAAAATTGTAGCTACTTTTATTCCATTAGCTGCCATTATTTGTCTTGTCATCTTCATTGGTAGTGTCGTCAGCTATTTAAAAAAAGAATAGGATGGCTTTTAAATTGAGCAACCGCGCTAACTAGTCTATGATGAAAAAGTAGATGTGCTATTTTAATTTTAGGAGGATTCAAAGATGAAAGTTTCTGTTTTTGTTGAACCAGGTAAAGTTGAAATTGAAGAACGCGAGAAACCCACTATTTTAAAGCCGACCGATGCGATTATCAAAATTGTCCGCGCTAGCGTGTGTGGCTCAGATTTATGGTGGTTTAGAGGATTGACGAAGAGAAATGCCAATACGACGACCGGCCACGAGGCCATTGGAGTTGTTGAGAGTGTTGGTGCGGACGTTAAACACGTTGCAGTCGGCGACTTTGTCATTGCCCCATTTACCCATGGCTGTGGTCATTGCGCAAACTGCTTAGCCGGTTTTGACGGTAACTGTTTGAACCAGGAACAGGGTGGTAATAACGGTTATCAAGGTCAGTACTTACGTTTCACTAATGCCAACTGGGCGTTGGTCAAAATCCCTGGCCAACCAAGTGACTACTCAGATGAGATGCTCGCTAACTTGATGACCCTGTCCGATGTAATGGCGACGGGTTATCACGCAGCAGCAAGTGCCGAAGTTAAACCGGGCGATACAGTTGTGGTGATGGGTGATGGTGCTGTTGGACTTTGTGGCGTAATTGCAGCAAAACTCCGTGGAGCCAAACGGATTATTGCGATGAGCAGACACGAAGACCGGCAGAAGTTGGCCCTTGAATTTGGGGCAACCGATATTGTGGCTGAACGTGGTGACGAAGCTGTTGAAAAAGTACGCGCACTAACCGATGGTGTAGGAGCTGATGCGGTGCTCGAATGTGTGGGGACCGAATTATCAACCATCACGGCGATTAAAGTTGCACGTGCCGGTGCGGTTGTTGGTCGTGTGGGCTTGCCAGAAACAGGCTCGATTAACACGAACGATTTGTTCTGGAATAACGTTGGCTTACGTGGTGGGATTGCAAACGTTACGACGTACGATAATGAAATTTTACTCCAAGCGGTACTTGACGGTAAGATTCAACCAGGTAAAGTTTTCACCCAAAAATTTGATTTAGACCATATTTTGGATGCGTACGAAGCAATGGATCAAAGAAAAGCAATCAAGTCACTCTTGATTATCGAATAGAATTTTTTTCAATTAATTAGAAGCTTTTGTTTTACTTTTGCGAGTCAAATAAGCGAGCCAGAAGGTTGCAAGTAGGACGATAATTCCTAAGAAACCAAAGGCAACACTAAAACTAATTTTACTAACTACCCAGCCCATAAGGGGAAACATTACGACCATTGTCACTGAAAAAATCAGGGATGCAACGGAAAGTAGTGTGGCTCTTTGTTCGCTGGGTATTTTTTCGTTGTAATAAACATTAAAGACGGGTGGAATCAAGGCTGTGATGCCGTAAGTGATAAAGAAGATGATTCCTAAAACGACTTTTTGACCGTTGAATGCGGCTAAAAGAGATACAGCAAGCAGGGTGGTCAAGCCAAGCAAAAGGCTGCGCTGGGGTAATTTGAGTAGTCTGGGACTCATCGAGATTGCAATGACTGCTGCAAGAGCAGAGCCTGCTAAGCAAAGGGTGACGAGCCATCCTGGGAAATTGTGGACCACCATCTCGTTTTGAAAGTAATAGTAGTAAGTGCTAATTAAGGTTTGAATGACACCATCGAAAAGCATTAGGCTGAGGAGATTCCGGTCGTTTTTAACAAGGCTGCCTGCGTTCTTAATGATTGAAACAATAGTGTTGGTCTGTTCGTAGTCTTGGTGATTCTTGGGTTCTTTCATCTTAAAGACAGAGAAAATACCAAGTAATGCGAGCACAAGCGCAATCCAATAAGCCCAAACCATGTGTCCCTGAGTCAAAAGTCCAGCAAAAATTAAGCCACCGGTGCTGGTAACTTCAATAATGGAGTTCATCTTACTAGTTATTTTGGCGTAAAGACTAGTTTGGTCGACTTCCTTGAGCGACTCGAAAACGAGGGCTTCTAAAGTGCCGGATTGCAGATTGTAAGACCAGGCTGAAATGACGAAGCTGAGGGCGAACCACCAGAAGCCTCCTTGCCAAAGCATCATGGCACTGGAAATCAGGGCAGCAACCCGACTAAGGTTGAGCATTCTTTTGTAGGTGAAACGATCGGCTAAGACACCTGAGGGAAGCTCGAAAAGCATGCTGGAAATATGGAAGATACTCTCACAGAGTCCAATTTGGACGAGAGATAAACCCATTTGACCGAGGTAAATAACCCAGAGCTGGGTAATGCCACAATATGAGAAGAAACTGTAGAGATATGCGTAGCGTAATTGTTTTTTGATGGGGCTAGAGGTTAACATAATGATTCCTTAAATGAGAATAAAATTAAATAATAGTTTGATTATACACTATTAGCACATTTAACTCAGTAAGAACTAAAAATAATCTCATCTTAAATAAACAACGTGTTGATTTGTTAATAAAAAGGGTATATCGTAAGAATAAGAGATGTTTAGACGAAATAGGTGAACTAATGGCGAGAAATACACAGACGAAACAACGAATTAAAGAGACGTTTACGAAGCTGATTAATGAAAAAGGCTTGGATGCGCTGACCGTGAGCGATATTGCACGGGATTCGGGAATTAATCGGGGAACGTTCTACCTCCATTATTTGGATAAGTATGACTTGATGGCGCAGTTGGAAAACGAAACGATTGAGAATTTGAAACAGATAATTCTGGTGGATCATGAGGATGAAGAATTAGATGATCCAACGGATTTGGTGTCTTATTCCGCCATCTATGCGGCGTTGAGATATGTTAAGAATGATTTTGCTTTCATTAAAGCGTTGGCGAGTGATGGGGGAGATCCTCACTTCATGCGGATGTTTAAGGGCATCATGGATGATTTATTGATGACGAAGATTACGGAGTCAAAGGAAATTCATTTCTTTAATCAGAATATGCCAGACGACTATGCCCGGGAAATATTGCTGTCGAACATCGTGGCAATAATCTCGTTGTGGATTAAGAAGGATGGGTTGGAGTCACCGGAGTTGATTGCAAAGATGGTGACAAAGGCTAAGCAACTTTCACCGTATGAGTTGATTGCGAAAAACTAAGAGAAAATGTAATTGAATAGGGTTATATAAAACGCGTACTTTATCGGTACGCGTTTTTTTATGTGGATTGGATAACAAGAGTGGAGAAAAATTCGGTAAATTTGAGGCTGGGAAAAGGATGTTATTTCTGAAGGGAACTAATGCTATACGAATTGCATTTCTTAAAATATGGTTATCACTCTATATATTTATGGAAAGATAGGCGTATGGCAATGTAAGCGTTTGAACTAATGAGGTATAGAGACTTTGCTAATGCCAATTCAGGAGAGAAAAAGTGGTAAATAAGTAGCAAAAAGATTAAATTCAGAACGCTTAAACTGTTAAAAGTAATGAAAACGATACTGATAGTGAGCTAGTTTTGCTATTTAGCGGTATTTAATGAATAGTTCGAAATTGTATAAGAACAAGTGTTATTGTATCTGAAGCAGACCAATTAAACGCTGTCCTTACTGTATTATCAGCTGTTTACCTAAATTACCCAAAAAGTTTATAATTTATTAAATGATTTATAACATATTGCTTACCAATAAAAAACCACCTGTTATAATGTTTTTGTAAGATAAGTCGTTATTAATTTATTTTGAGGGGAATAATTATGAAGAAGAACAAAGTATTTACGTCGGCTTTAATCGCAACACTTTTACTTTCTGGCTCTGCAGCAACGGCGGCAACGGTATTGGCTGCTAACGGTGCAGATGCGGATGGTAACGTGGTTGATAAAACAGGTAAGACAGTTACCACAATTAAGTTTAAAAATAGTAAAGCCATCGACCCAATGATTCCAATTGATCCAACGGAACCAACCGTTACACCTAAAGGACCTTTAGCATTGGTTTATGTAACTGACAAACTAGACTTTGGTGAACATGATCTTGAGACAGAAGATTCAGAGGATTTTATCGGTGTGACCGGTGATAAGGGATTCGAACAAACCGATGCGACTCAACCTGCAACAGAAATTAAGGATGGTCAATTCTTCCATCTTGCAGTCTCGGACACGCGTGCAACACCAGATCCAGATGGAACGGCAGATGGGTGGCATGTATCTGGATCAATGGCAACGAACTCTGATTATGCTCCGTCAGCTGATAGTGAAGTTCCAGCGCAACTCGTAAAAGGTGTTACAATTGCATTCCCTAAAGCAACGCAACTTGTAAGTAAAACAGATACCACTAATTTATTGGCGTCTGCTGTTACCTTGGCTGGTGATGCAACAACCTCCTCCGATATCTTTAGTTTAACAGTAAACGCAAAAGGACAATCAGTAATGACTATTCCAGTTGCAGACATCACTTTGCATGTACCAAAGACTATTCAGTATAACGGTACAATTCAAAGCACAATCACTTGGACATTGGCAGCTGGTCCTACATCTACGGTTGCACCATAACAACAAATAAATCTTCAAAATCACGTGACAATTTCTGTCGCGTTTTTTTGCTAGAAAGGCCCAAATAAAATTGAAAAAAATTCAAGCGGTCATCCTGGGCATGATCATGACAATGGGGCTATTTATCAGTTTTCCACAAAGTGTGAAGAGCGCAAGCAATCCAACAGACTACTCCGTTAGCCCTGTACTACCTACGAATCAGAAACAAGGAGCGAGTGGCTATTTTGATTTGCTCGTCAAACCAAATCAAGAGCAAACAGTCAGTTTTAAGATTAATAATGGATCTAAAAAGAAAACGACATTTGAAGTTTACTTTAATCCAGCCATGACCTCTGATGGTGGTGCGATTGACTATGGAATTCGAAATGCCAAAGTAGATAAATCTGTGCCTTTTGATATTCGAGACGTTGTTAAGCTCGATAAAAACTCGTATACAGTTCCCGCAATGAGTTCGATGGAAATTCCTGTACATATTAAGTTAACTGATAAAACTTGGACTGGGCGTGTCCTGGGTGGGATTAACATTCAGAAAACGGGTAAAGGAGACCAGTCTGCAACCAGTGGGAATTCAGCTTCAATGAATACTAAGGTCGCCTATTCTGTTGCGCTTGTTTTGCAACAGAGTCTCGCACAAATTTCTCCAGATTTGCAGTACACAAAGACAGCTCCTGCTAAAGTTAATGGATACACTACATTCCAGTTAGGCTTTAGAAACCCAACAACCACAATCATCCTGGATCTGATATTTACAACTGTCTTAACGAAAGACGGTAAGAAGTTTATTGAAAATACTTCCAATAAGTATACCGTTGCACCAAGTACATTTTTCCATGTAAATCTGGGAATGGATGGGCAACGTGTAGAACCAGGAAAATATCATGTCGATGTAACTGCAAAGTCAGGACCATTTTATTCATGGCATTTTTCCGATGATTTTGAAGTGGAAGCTGAGAAGGCAGAAGCAGTTAACAAAAATGCTATTTTTCCACAAGAATCTGGCACAAATATCTGGAAAATTGTGGCAGTAGTCGCAATTGTTATTTTCGTGCTTGCTCTAATTCTTTTATTCATTATTTGGAAAAAGAAAAAGAAACAAAATAATCAAGAACAGAGTCAACAAGTTAACTAATAGCTCTCCACGAGTAGATAGGGGGTTACGATGAAATTTAAAATATTTGTACCGCTTGTAACCTTGCTGGTTGGGCTTGCGGTTAACAGTCAAAGTGCTTATGCAACAAATGGAGCGGATGGGCCATCATCTGCAAAGACCGAAACAAGTATTAGCTTTTATGGTGCAAAACCAGATGATAAGACTGACCCAGGGACTGATCCTAGCACTGACCCAGATACAGGCGAAGATCCTGACAAGGATAAAAAGCCAGATGGAAATCTGGATCCGGAAGTTCCTGGAGATATTGATCAAAATAGGAGGCCAGAGGTTACTCCTCCGACCGGCCCAACTCAGCCATCTAAGAATCCGATTCAGTCCAATAACTTAACTAATGGTTTTTTACCTCAGACAAATGAGGTCAGCTCGCATTGGCTAACGGTTGTTGGGTTACTGGTCTTTTTCGCTGGAACTATCGTGTATAGCTACAGTAGAAGGAGGCAGACTAATGAAATCTAAAAAATTAATCTGGTCGCTTTCAACAGTTGCTGCTATTCTTTTGGGGATTTCTATTACAGCATCAACCATATCTGTCTTTGCCGTGGATCCTGATCTTGCGAACACAAAAGATTCAACAGTTAGAGCAAATTTCGGTAAACTAATGAGTCACTCAATTTTTAATCCGTTGGATCCAAAGACCAAAGTTGAAAATCCGGTGACACCCGAAAATTTTCATCAAATTACTGGTCAGCAGGGGCCTTTAACACTTGATGAAATACCAAGCAGATTCGATTTTGGTGAAAAGGAAAATGCAGATTTCACCCAAACTTTCAAAATACCATCAACGAATTGGCCAACTCAGACTGCCGCACAACCTAGCATGTTTGCAGTACAAGTTTCAGATTTTCAGGTTTCTGGTGGTTATTCATTACTTGCTAAAGCCACAACTTTTGAGGAAGTGGATGATTCAGGGAAAATATTGACCAATGGAAAAATTATTAATGGTGTATTTTAACGATTCCATCTCCAAACCTAGTTGTTCGTGGGGAAGTTCCGGGTGAACTTTTCACGAAAGAACAGAATACCGGTATCGCTCCCGATGCGGGTACACTCGATGTTTCAGGTAAGGAAAAGACTCCTGCAAAAAATCCAACAATTATTTATGCTGGTTCAGGAGACTCTAATCCCTTGCTGACAGGAAGAGGCAAACGAACGCTACTTGACAGTACTGGCAAAGGTAGCTGGACGGCACTTTATAATCCCAAAGATATTACCTTAAATTTTCCAAACGGGGTAATTGAAGATGGTAACTATGTTAGTACACTAACATGGATTCTGGTTACCAGACTTCCAGAACAAGGATAATCTACAAGAAATCAAAGGATTGATGTAATGAAAAAACTGCTAGTAATAGCTATTTGTATCTTAAATTTGTGGTTAATAAATGCTACAAATAGCCAAGTAGTAGCAGCTAATACGTCGAGTTACTCTGTTTTGACTTTGAGTGAGGACGGGCAAGCAAGCAAACTTGGCTATTTTGAATTATTGGTTCGCTCTAATCAACAAAAGACAATCAAGTTGAAAATTAAAAATACCAGCGATGTAGCAGGAAAATTTTCAATAAAGTTGAATCCTGGGGTGACTGGCGATTCAGGTAAAATAATTTACAACAAGGATAGTATGAAGATTTATTCTGATGTCGCATTTGATGTCAGAAAGCAAATTGATATTGGCTCAGGTGTAGTTAATATTCCATCATATTCCGAAATAATTATCTCGATAAAGGTTAATATGCCAAACGTTAGTTATGATGGAGTGGTCCTTGCGGGACTCGAAATCGAAAGAATTGATTCAGAAGGTGAACAAAAAGCAGCATCTCAATCCGGAGTCGTATCGAGAGTAGCCTACCAAATTCCAATCTTGGTGCGACAAAATAATAATTCGGTTTCCGGAGCTTTAGAATATAGAAAAGCATCAGCCAAAATAAAAAATGGGATGCCATTTTTTATTTTTACATTGCGAAATCCAAATGCTGCAATTATTCAAGACGCAGTGATTACAACAACGATTTTTAAGGATCAAGTTGAAATCATGAATAGGAGCTTGGACGATTCCGAGATTGCACCAACGAATAACTTCTCGTTAAAACTTTACCCAGCCGATAAAAAAATTGAGGCTG
>CAMJXI010000016.1 GCA_946409675.1 uncultured Lactobacillus sp.
TGTTAGCGCAACAGCCGCTACAGCCATTCCGCTTAGTGTAGCCTTGAGCCATGTCTTCATTTCCGAAATCCTCCTGTAAAATTATTTTTCTTAACAAACACATTGTGCAACCGTTTGCAAAGAATGTCAATATTTTTTATGTACTTTATTTTAAAAATTAAGCCAAACCCTTATATAACAACGTTACCAAAGATTTTATTAAATAGACAAATTTATTTAACCACGTAAACTGTAAAATTAATCCGAACACCTATTAAAAACAAAAAAACCCATAGTAATGTCTTACAATGGTAGTCACCACAACAACCAGAAAGAAGACATTTACTATGAGCTTATCTACTTTAACACAGTTTGATCGCGGAGCGATATACCATTTACGTAGTTTGGGTCTAGGAAATAACCAAATTGCTAAAAGACTTGGTGTTTCTAAGTCAACCATTAGCTATGAACTGAATCGGGTTACACCTTATGATCCAGTAAAAGCGCAGCTCGATGCAGATTCAAAGCGCGCCAAATGCGGACGAAAAGCCACTTTAACTAATAATCTTAGTTACTTAATTTCAAATCATTTGAAGCTTAGTTGGTCACCTGAACAGATTGCTCATAAGTTTAGTCTCAATACTAAATCAATCTATAACTGGATATACCGGGGTTGGCTGGACTTTGAAGTAGCTAATCTGCCTGATCGTGGTCGACGAAGAAAGCGTAAAGAAGAGACTCGTGGCTCTTACCCAACAGGAACCTCGATTGAAGAGCGACCTGAAGCTATTAATAATCGCACGGAATTTGGTGATTGGGAAATTGATACTGTACTCTCTTCTAAAGGGGAATCAAAAGCTTGTTTAGCCACTTTCACAGAACGGAAGACACGGTTTACCTGGATTAAAAAGATTGATAATCGTCCCAGTAAATCAATGAATGAAGCTATTTCAGATTTTATCAAGCTCTTTGGACCAAGCGTTAAATCACTTACCAGTGACCATGGTAAGGAGTTCGCAGGCTACAAAGAGATTCAAGATAAATACAGCGTAGATTTTTATTTTTGCCATCCATATTCGCCTTGGGAACGTGGTAGTAATGAATACTTTAACCGCAAGATTCGCTGGTTTTACCCGAGGAAGACAAACTTTAGCAAAGTAACAGAAGATTCAATACTAGAAACAATTGAGTTAATAAATTCTCGACCACTTAAAGTATTGGGGCACAAAGCTGCTATTGAAGCATTTTATGAGTTTTATTCAAGGTGTTCGGATTAAAGTTGCAATCTAGGACCAGAAAAAAATCATTTTTTACTTTCACCGAGATTTAATTGGATACAACCAATTTTCACGGTTTTACCACCCAAACATTGCAAATTGTGGTAGCGCTTTACTTGTTATAACTAGTGGTATAGAGCAAAATTGATAAATTTTACAGATTTCTTTGCAAACGTTTGCGGAATGTGACATACTAAAACCAAAATTATGCAAAGGAGAATATCAACTTGATTACATCAGCTTTATTCCATAGACCAGAGAGCGAATACGCATACTTAATAGATTCAACACACCTTGTACTTCGTTTTAGAACCGCCAAGGATGACGTCACTCGCGTGCAAGCTCTAGCAGGTGAGACTTATTTAATAGACGAAGGTTGGTACGATCAACCATTCGAAATGAATAAATATCTTTCCACAAAGAACTTCGACTATTGGAACATTACCATCGAGTTTCCAGGAAAGCGTGCAAGTTACGCATTCGTCGCTTTTGATGAAGCTGGGGAAAAGGTCTTCTTCGGTGATCAAGGTATTTTTGCCGACAGCCATGAGGTTCGTGCCCACGCAAACAACTACTTCAGACTGCCTTATTTCCATCAAATTGATATGGTCAAGACTCCTGAATGGGTTAAATCAACAATCTGGTACCAAATTTTTCCAGAGCGTTTTGCGAACGGTAACCACGATAACGACCCAGCTGGTGTAAAAATCTGGAATTCAGCTGATCACCCTACACGTGAAGACTTTTACGGCGGTGATCTACAAGGTGTAATCGACCACCTTGACCACTTGGTAGACCTTGGTATCAACGGCCTCTATCTTTGTCCTATTTTCAAAGCACACTCTAACCACAAATATGACACAATCGATTATCTAGAAATCGATCAAGATTTCGGCGACAAAGAAACCTTCAGACGCCTGGTTCAAGAAGCTCACAAGCGTGGCATCAAAGTCATGCTCGACGCCGTCTTCAACCACATGGGTGACCTCTCAACACAATGGCAAGATGTCTTAGAAAACGGTGCAGACTCACGTTTCGCCGACTGGTTCCACGTCAACAAATTCCCTGCAACATACAACGAAACAGCTGATTTCGAACACGCAACGGACATCACTTACGACACATTCGCCTTCACACCACACATGCCTAAATTGAATACAGCAAATCCTGACGTGCAAAAGTATTTGCTCCAAGTCGCAACGTATTGGATTGATCAATTCGATATCGATGCTTGGCGTCTTGACGTTGCAAATGAAGTGGATCATCACTTCTGGCACGAATTTGCTACTGCATGTCGTGCGCAAAAGAAAGACTTCTACATCCTTGGCGAAATCTGGCATTCATCACAAAGTTGGTTGAATGGCGATCAGTTCGATGCCGTAATGAATTACGCATATACAGACGCGATTCTCAATTACTTCATCTTCAAACAGACCGATTTTGAAACAC
This sequence comes from uncultured Lactobacillus sp., assembly GCA_946409675.1. Classification (GTDB taxonomy): domain Bacteria; phylum Bacillota; class Bacilli; order Lactobacillales; family Lactobacillaceae; genus Amylolactobacillus. Next base: position 2,706 of record CAMJXI010000016.1, read on the forward strand.
TACAAGACCAAATCAATTCACAACTTGTGCTCTACCGCGACCCAATCAACGAAGTTCAATTCAACGTTCTGGATTCACACGATACTCCAAGACTCTTAACCCAGGCCAAAGATAATCTAACGCTGATGCAGCAGACGATGGCCTTCACATTCTTACAACCTGGTGTTCCTTGCATCTATTATGGCGACGAATATGCAATGACTGGCGCAATGGACCCCGACAACCGCAAACCTATGGTTTGGGACGAGGATCAACAAGATCTTGAGCAATACGCTTTTGTCAAAAAACTCATCGAATTTAGAAAAAACAACCAAAAACTCTTGTCGGCTGGCTCCATTTCCTGGTCTGGCAACGAACAAGTCGCGATCTTCACACGTCAACTAGACGGCAAGCAGATTGTTGGTTTCTTCAACACTTCTGGCGTTGAACAAAACGTGCCAAGTGGCAAGATTCTTTTACAAAATAACGCACAAGAAGCAAATAACGAAATTATTCTCGGAGCAGATAGCTTTGCAATTTTGGAGGTTTAATAGTGAAACAATGGTGGCAGGATAAGGTTATTTACCAAATTTATCCAAAAAGTTTTAAGGACAGCAATGGTGACGGTATCGGCGATATTCCCGGTATTATTTCACAGCTGGACTATTTAGCTGACCTTGGCATCGGCGGCATCTGGCTCTCGCCAGTTTACGCGAGTCCGCAAGTCGATAACGGCTACGATATCAGCGATTACGAGGGCATCAATCCGGATTACGGCACGATGGCGGACATGAAACAGCTCATCGCGGAAGCCGAGAAACGTGATATCAAGATCATCATGGACTTAGTCGTCAATCACACGAGTGACCAGCACGCTTGGTTCATCGATGCGTCACAATCTAAGGATAGCGAATACCGCGATTTTTATATTTGGCGTGATGGCGCGGAGGGCGAATTTCCAAATGCGCTCCAATCCACTTTTAGCGGTCCAGCTTGGCAATTCGATCCCAAAACCAATCAATATTTCCTCCATCTTTTCGCAAAGGAACAACCTGATTTAAATTGGGAGAACGAGAAACTGCGCTCTGCCATCTACAAGATGATGAATTTCTGGATTGACCTTGGCATCGGCGGTTTCCGCATGGACGTGATTGACTTAATCGGCAAGCAGCCCGACAAGGAAATCACCGCAAATGGCCCAATGCTCCATTCATACATTAAAGAAATGAACCAAGCCACTTTTGGTGGTAAAAACTTCCTCACCGTTGGTGAAACTTGGGGTGCCACGCCAAAAATTGCCGAGGAATACTCGAACCCAAATGGTGGCGAGCTCTCGATGGTCTTCCAATTCGAACACGTCACAGTCGACGAGGTTCCGGGCGAAACCAAGTGGAATACGCACCCAATTGACTTCGGTGCCTTAAAAAGTATTTTTGCAAAATGGCAAACGGATCTCTACCAAAAGGGCTGGAATTCCCTCTTCTGGAACAATCATGATTTACCGCGCGCAGTCTCGCACTTCGGTAATGACAAGGAATACCGCGAGCGCAGCGCCAAAATGCTAGCTATCGTTCTCCACGGGCAGCAAGGCACGCCATACATCTACCAAGGGGAAGAAATTGGGCTTACCAATACTCCAGTTACTAGCATAGACGAGGTTAATGACATTGAAGCACGCAACATGTACAACACTGAAATTGCTGCGGGCAAAAAGCCAAGCGACTTAATCAGCGCCATCAATCAGAAGTCGCGTGATAACGCTCGTCGTCCACTTCCTTGGAATGCAGAGAAAAACGGTGGTTTCACCACCGGAAATCCTTGGCTACCTTTGAACCCAAGTTATCAGAAACTAAATTTCGAGGAGGCCCTTGCTAATCCAAACAGCATTTTCTACACATACAAAAAGCTAGTTGAGCTACGCAAAGAAAATCCAATTTTGGTAGACGGAAAATTCCAATTAGTGGACACAAACGACTCAATCTTCGCCTATACGAGAACATTGGGCGGTAAAACTTGGCTCGTGGTCGCTAATTGGACTGCAAACGAGGAGCAACTTTCGTTACCAGAATTTAAACTCGAAAAAATTGTCATTCACAACATCGAAAACAAGCAGTTAGACTTGAAGGCATTGGCATTACAACCATATGAGGCATTCATTGCCGAAGTTATTACGAAAGCTGGTACAAAATGAGTACGCAAGAATGGTGGAAAAATAGCGTTGGTTATCAGATTTATCCACGCAGTTTTCAAGATTCAAATGGCGATGGCATCGGCGATATCCGTGGCATCATCTCACGCCTCGATTATCTGGTTGAGCTTGGTGTTGATTTCATCTGGATCAATCCTGTTTACAAGTCGCCAAATGTCGATAACGGCTATGATATCAGTGATTACGAAGCAATCCAGCCTGAATATGGCACGCTTGATGACGTCAAAGAATTAATCGCCGCCTGCCATCAAAAAAATATCAAAGTACTATTCGATCTAGTCGTAAATCACACGAGCAATCTGCATCCCTGGTTCGTCGAGGCAATGAAGAGCAAAGATAATCCCTATCACGACTATTATCTCTTCGTTGACAACGACGGCACGACTCCGCCAAATAATTGGGAATCATTTTTTGGCAACTCGGCCTGGGAATATGTACCGCAATTGCAGCAATCATATCTCCACATTTTTGCTAAAGAACAACCAGATTTGAACTGGAAAAATAAGGCAATGCGCGCCGAAATCTACCAAATGATGCTCTTCTGGCTCGATCTTGGGTTGGACGGTTTTCGCCTAGATGCAATCAGCCACATTCAAAAGGCCGATTGGGCGGTTCCAATGGTCAAAACCGATAAGTGGCGCAACTTCATGAACGTCGCCGGTATCGAACAGTACATGACCGAATTGAAGCAAGTTTTCGACGAATATCACGTGCTGACAGTCGGCGAAGCTAGCGGTGTCTCAAGCAAAAAAGCACCCGAGTGGACTGGAGACGGTGGCTATATCAACATGATTTTCGAACTCGAACATAACCAGAAGACCGGCAAAAACGGTTCGGAGGTCATCGATTTGCCTGCGTACCAAGATGTAATCTACCGGTGGCAACGCGACCAGCTGAAAGAAGGTTGGAACGCACTTTACATCGAAAACCATGACAATCCGCGGGCAGCAACCATTTTTGGCAATGATAACCCCGAGTACCTGAAGACTCTTGCCCTCTCGTACTTCTTGCTACGTGGTACGCCATTTATCTATCAAGGCCAGGAAATCGGTATGACCAATTTTCCTTACAGTAAGGTCGAGCAATTCGATGGTGTCGATGCAAAAATGCAATACGCTGATTGGCTTGCTAAAGGTGACGACGAACTCACCGCCTTGAAAAAAGTTGGCCGAGTTTCGCGTGATAATTCACGCACACCGATGCAGTGGTCAGGTGAAACAAATGCTGGCTTCACAAATGCCACACCTTGGATGAATGTTAACCCTGACTACACGACCAGAAACGTCGCTTCCGAAGAACAAGATGCGGCATCTTTACTCAGTTTCTACAAACAACTTATTTCTCTCAAGAAGAGTTCGGCCGCTTTTGGTACTGGCACGATTAAGCTCATCACAAGCGAGCCTGGTCAATTTGTTTTTGAACGGGTTAACGAAGATGCGAGCTATCTAGTTGTTGCAAATCTCACTACGCTTGATGTCGAACTGCCAGCTGCGATTGTTAACAACTATCAAACTGGCAAAATCGTCCTCTCGACTGGAGCTGCTGCGGATATTACAAAAGTTAAGCCTGGAACCGGGCTTATAATTCAGAAAGGATAAATTATGAAAAAGTCATATTTTGAAATACAACCTTGGGAGCTCGTCACCCATAAGTTTAACGACGCAAACAATCTCGTGACCGAGTCCCTCACCTCAATCGGGAACGGCTACATGGGCATGCGCGGCAACTTCGAGGAAGGCTATTCTGGCACCAGCTTGAAGGGTACTTACATTGCTGGTGTTTGGTTCCCCGACAAAACTCGTGTAGGTTGGTGGAAAAATGGTTATCCAAATTATTTTGGTAAAGTCATCAACGCAATCGACTTCATTAGCCTCAAAATCACAATCTCTGGCACAGAAATCGATCTCGCGAAAACACCTTTCGAAGACTATTATCAGAAGCTCGACATGCGAAATGGCGTTCTAACTCGCAGCTACATTGTGAATCTTTCCGGCAAAAAAACAAGAATCACCTTCAAGCGCTTCTTGTCGATTACGACGAAAGAATTATCTGTGCAACAAGTTGAGTTCGAACAATTGGTTGGCGCAGCGGAGATTCAAGTCGAGAGTCGCCTTGATGGTAACGTTAAGAATCAGGATTCAAACTACGATGAGACTTTCTGGGAACCCGTTACGCAAAAGGCTACAGCTACTGAACTATTTCTCTCAATGCGCACCAAAGAAAATCCGTTCAATACCGAAAGATTTACGGTCTCGGCATTAGCTGATTTAAATGCTTCTAAGGAAACGCAACCTGCTGTAGCTGTCCAAAACGAGCTTTTGGTGAACGATAAACGCTCTTTTGTCATCTCTGAAAACGAGCGCGTTTCGCTCCTGAAACGTGTAGCAATCATCACCAGCCGTGATATTGCGGACGCTGAGCACGAAACTACTGCAGAGCATATTCTCGCAAGAACAAGTAAAGATTACGCTGAACTTGAAGCAGAGCAAACAGCAGCTTGGGCAGAACGTTGGGCAACCTCCGACATCGAAATTGCCGGCGACGATGCAGCCCAGCAAAGTATTCGCTTCAATCTGTTTGAGCTCTTCTCTACATACTACGGTGAAGATTCGCGCTTAAACATTGGCCCAAAGGGTTTCACCGGCGAAAAATACGGTGGTGCCACTTATTGGGATACTGAAGCCTATGCTGTACCGTTCTACTTAGGCGTGGCAGCTCCAAGCGTCACAAAAAGTCTGCTCTACTACCGCCACAATCAACTTGCACAAGCAAAACACAACGCTGCTGAGCAAGGCCTCGCGGGTGCATTGTATCCAATGGTGACATTCAACGGTATCGAGAGCCACAACGAGTGGGAAATCACTTTTGAAGAAATTCACAGAAACGGTGCGATGGCCTACGCAATCTATAACTACACCAACTACACCGGTGACGATTCTTACTTGGCCAACGAAGGCCTAGAAGTGCTCGTCGAAATCAGCCGTTTTTGGGCAGATAGAGTCCATTATTCGAAACGCAACGATAAGTACATGATTCACGGTGTGACTGGCCCGAACGAATATGAGAACAACGTCAACAACAACTGGTACACGAACTATCTGGCACGTTGGGTGCTGAAGTACACCAAGAGTGCTTATGAAGCCTATGGTGCTAAAAGTAAAGCTGATGTTCCAACGGCGGAACTACTCAAGTGGCAAGATATCATCGACAAGATGTACCTGCCAAACGATGAGGAACTCGGAATCTTCGTTCAACACGATACTTTCCTCGATAAAGACATCAGACCCGTTAGCGCACTTGCAGCGGAGGATTTGCCACTCAATCAAAAATGGTCATGGGACAGAATTTTACGTTCACCGTTCATCAAGCAAGCAGATGTTTTGCAAGGAATCTACTTCTTCGGCAACGAATTTTCGTTGGACGAAAAGAAGAAGAACTTCGACTTCTACGAGCCATTGACGGTGCATGAATCATCACTTTCACCATCTATCCATGCAATTTTGGCAGCGGAGATTGGTGAATACGATAAAGCCACAGAAATGTACAATCGAACAGCAAGACTTGATTTAGACAACTACAACAACGACACTGATGATGGCTTACATATCACCTCAATGACGGGTACATGGTTGGCAATCGTTCAAGGATTTGCCGGCATGCGGACTTGGGACAATACCCTTTCGTTCGCACCATTCTTGCCAAAAAATTGGAATAATTATAGTTTCCATATCAACTATCGTGGACGCGTTTTGCGTGTTAGTGTAGCTTCATCTGTAAAAATCGAACTGATTTCTGGTGAAACTTTGCAAATTAAACTGTATGATAAAAATTTCGAGCTATCTAACGAAATTACGGTAGCTGTAAAATAATTTTTTAAGGAAGTAGTCACGTGGTAACGATCAAGGATGTTGCACAATATGCAGGTGTATCAGCTTCAACCGTATCTAGGGTTGTCAACGACAATCCGGATATTTCTCCCGCAACTAAAAAACGAGTGCAAGCAGCGATGAAAAAGCTGAAATACACCCCTAATATGGCTGCGCGTTCTTTGAGTAATCCAAAAGCGCAAAGCATCGTTGTGGTTTTTCCACCGATGGCTGACAAATATCAAATTAGTAACCCCTTTTACATTGGCGCATTGGGCGCGATAAACCGGATTTCACAGCAGAAACTGTTCACGGTCAACACCGCAACTGGTGACACATATAAGGAGATTTTGACGAGCGTGAAGTTGCTGATCAATCGTGGTCAAGCAACACGTTTCATCATGCTCTACGCCGAGACTGACGATCCAGTTTATGATTATCTACTTGAGAATAATAAGTTGGTCACAGTAATTGGTACAAAGAAAAACGCAGACGATCCGGTTAAAACAGTTGATACGGACAACCACCTTTTAGGCGTGAAGGCTACCGAATACCTCATTGAACGAGGTCACAAAAAGATTTTGTTCGTGACTAACAGCAACGAGCAAATCCTGATTTTGGACAGATTATTAGGCTATCAAGAAGCAATGTTTCGCAGCAAAATCGAGGCTCTACCGCTTTTCTTACTCGATTCTGATGAAAAAACGACAGCATTCATTGAAACAATTAAGCAGATTAAACCGGACGCAATTATCGCGGTTGATGATATTTTCGCGTTGCACTTAATGCAGGCGGTCAAGGAGACTGGCTTAAATATTCCAACTGATATTTCGTTGCTGAGTTTCAACAACTCACCATTTGCACAGGTCCTCCATCCTTACCTGTCAAGTTATGATGTGAACGTGGCGGAACTCGGCGAGACGGCGGTTAAACAATTAATTGAGCCATCAATGAGCGACAACATTTTGGTACCATTCACACTGATTGAACGCGAATCGGTTATTGATCGTAGAAATAAAAAATAGAAAGGAAACGCCATGAAAAAATTAGCAGACTTTCGCGGTTTTGCTTTTGACCTAGACGGTGTCCTGGCGGACACGGCACGTTTTCACTCGATTGCCTGGCAAAGAATCGCACAGAATTTGGACATTCCCTGGACCGATCATTTAGAAGCGGGCATAAAGGGAATCGACCGCGCAGCAAGTATCGCCTTGATTCTGAACTCGGTTAACCGCTACGATGAATTCACCGCTAGTGAAATCGAACAACTCATGCAGCAGAAAAATGAGCTCTACCAGGAATTCATCGCAACGCTAACACCTGACGATGTTTTGCCAGGAATACACCAACTTTTGGCAGAACTGAAGGCAGCGGGAATAACAATGAGCGTTGCCTCCGCATCTAGAAACGCCCCCGGAATCATTGAGCGTTTGGGTATTCAGGACTACTTCGAGGGGATTGTTGATCCGACAACTGTCACCGAGGGAAAGCCAGCTCCCGGCATTTTCCTGGAGGCAGCGAATATTCTCAATCTCCCACCTGAACAAGTCATTGGGGTTGAAGATTCGTCCGCTGGAGTAAAGAGTATTACTGCAGCTGGTGAGGTTTCTCTCGGAATTGGTGCAGAAGCAAAGGAAGCGCAACTTCATTTTGAAAGCACAGCAGATGTGACTCTTGCGGCTATTGAAGAGCAATTGAAAAACTTAGATTAACTAGTTAAATAGTTTAGACACAGAAAAAACCTCCAAGAATGTTGAATATTCTTGGAGGTTTATTTGGTGGAGAGGGTTGGTAGATGCGCTTTGTTTAATGGTTTTAAACGCGCTCCACCACATTGAGAACTCCGCCTAACTTGTAGCAGTCTAAATCCCAAAAGCAGGAATTTTTACTGCTACATCGTTAGTGCTCATTCTCACCCATATGGTGTCACGCTCTTTTCTAGTGGGAAACCTTGCGTGTTATCAAATCTCCCACCGCCTGGACCACAAAGACCAAGATCAGTACGAAAATTGTTGCTAGAATCGTCACGTCGTTTTCAAATCTTTGGTAGCCAACGTTGATAGCTAAGCTACCAAGTCCACCGGCACCAACAGCACCAGCCATCGCCGTCAATCCAATCAAACTGATGATTGTCAGCACGCTAGCACGGATGAGATCAGGCAAGCCTTCCTTCAAGTAAACGTGGAAAACGATACCCAAGTTTGTTTCACCCATTGCTTTTGCAGCTTCAATCACTCCAGGATCGACCTGCACCAATGCGTTTTGCACCTGACGTGCGTAGAATGGAAAACAGCCGATGATCAGCGGTACCAACGCACCATTTTCACCGATTGTTGTTCCCACAATTAATTTTGTCAGTGGTCCGATTACCGCTAGCAAAATGATGAAAGGAATCGATCTAAATAAGTTAATCAACTTATCTGTGATGCTGTAGATTACCCTGTTTGGTGCGATTCCGTCCTTGTCGGTAACCACGACGAGCAAGCCAACGGCTAGCCCCAAAATACCCGAAACGATTGCACTAATAAAAGTCATATAAAGTGTCTGCTGAATGGCACCAACGAAGCCGTACTCGCCTTCCCAGTTTGCCACCACATTAGGCATATATTTAGCAATAAAATCCATTAGTCAATCACCTCGCTTTGTGCTTTTGGATCGAGTTCAGTCACCTGGACATCCTGCCCGTTGATGAAGGCCAGTGCCGCCTCAGTATCAGAAGCTGCCCCAGTCAAAATCACGATTAAGTTGCCAAGTGGTGTTCCGCGCAAAATCTCGATGTTTCCGTAGAGGATATTTGCTGAAACGTTGAACTTTTCATATAAAGTAGAAATTAAAGGTTCGTCAGTCGAGTCACCAACGTACGAAAGCTTGATGAGCTTATCGCTCGCAGGAAGATTCTTGACGTTTTCTTGTTGATAGATGACCTTAAGTGTTGCGTCAAGTCTGGTCGTAGTATCGATGAACGCTTTTGTCAAAGGATGTTGTGGCTTAGCAAAAATATCTAGGATCTCGCCTCGTTCAACAACCTCACCGCTATCCATCACGGCTACGCGGTTACAAACTTGCTTCACAGCCTCCATTTGGTGGGTGATTAAGACAATGGTCAAGCCCAATTTTTCGTTGATATCACGCAACAGATTCAAAATTGATTCTGTTGTCTTTGGATCAAGCGCACTCGTCGCCTCATCGGAAATCAAGATATCAGGATCGTTGGCCAACGCACGAGCGATGCCGACACGCTGCTTTTGACCACCAGACAATTGTCTTGGGTAGTTGTCTTTTTTGTCAGCCAATCCAACCAACTCAAGGAGCTCGTCAACCTTCTTTTTCTTCTCAGATTTGGAAAGCTTGCTGGTTCTGAGAGGGAAGGCCACGTTTTGCTCGATGGTTAATGAGTTCAAGAGGTTGAAGTGTTGGAAAATCATGCCGATTTTCTTTCTTGCTTGGCGTAATTCTGCGTCATTCAAACTCAAAATATTCTGGCCGTTCACCTGAACTGCGCCGCTAGTAGGTCTTTGCAAAAGATTGATGACACGCACCAGCGTACTTTTACCGGCTCCAGAATAGCCAACAATTCCGTAGATATCGCCCTTTTCGACCGTTAAATCAACATGGTTTACAGCCAGCAGATCCTGATCCTTAGTTTTAAAATCAACGACAATATCGTCTAGTTTAATAATTGGTTCTCCCAAAATGGCACCTCAATCTTTCCGCGCATTTTAGAATCAAGTTAGCCACTGTCTCAAAATTTTTTGGACAATAAAAAACATCAAGAACAGATATCCTGTATCATTGAAGTTCCAACACAAACAATGAAAGAGGTATTGTCCTGATGCATGAACAGGATATCACACGTCGTCAACCAGGTCATCATTTGTCTCAAATGGAACGCGGTAGAATTGCATGACTTTACGCCACCGGCACCTCCAAACGCGAAATTGCTGCCAAAATTGGCGTCTGCCATCAAACCATCAATAATGAGATTGACCGAGGGACTGTCAAGCAGGCTAAGCGCATTAATGGCAAACTAATCTATCATACGGAATATAGTCCTGAAGCTGCTCAGACGCGCTATGAGACCGCACGTCTGAATTGTCATAGGCCGGATAAAATCGCCGCTACAAGCCACTTCCTGGCCTGGTATGTTAATCAGGCCAAGACTGAACACTGGTCGCCTGATGCAGCCGTTGGCGCCGCACGGCGAGCCAAGCTATTCACCCCTGAGGAGATGGTGTGCACAACCACTTTATATCGCTACATCGATGATCAACGCTTAGAAATTCGGAACATCGATCTCGTGGAGAAGGCAAATCGGCGGACCAAGCAACACAAGAGCACTAAGCATAAGCGCCTAGCCGGCCGCAGTATTGAGAAGCGTCCTAAGGCTGTCGAACGCCGCAAGCAGTTCGGACATTGGGAGATGGATACCGTTGTCGGGAAACGCAATGGCCGTGAGAGCGTCATCCTTAGCCTGATTGAGCGGAAGACTCGTTGCCAACTTCTCCGACTGATCGACGGCCGAGACTCGGACTCTGTGGAGTTTGCGTTACGAGAAATCAAGCTTGAGTGGGGTGACTGTCTGCGCACGATTACCGCAGACAATGGCCCGGAGTTCTCGACTCTGAATAAGGCCTTTGAGGATACAGATACAGACATCTTCTACGCGCATTCATACACCTCATGCGATCGCGGCTCCAACAAGGCCCACAATCGCATGATTAGACGTGACTACCCAAAAGGCGAGTCGCTGGATGATGTTAGTCCCAGCCAGGTGCTGGCTACCCAAGACCGTCTTAACGGGCTTCCCCGGAGAAAGCTAGACTACCGTAGCCCCCAGGAGTGTTTTGAGACCGAAGTGCGCCGGACTCGGCGTTCAGCACAACACGTAAGCTAAACAATGAACCACTCATAAGATAACAGACTGTTCTTGGGAGTGTCTCAACACCCCGGCTAACTTGTTCTTGCAATTTTGGGTACGAGAAAACATGGAGTATAAACTTGGCAAGCTTCATATATGCAAGAGAGCCCTTGTTCACACGCGAATACAT